>NZ_JBHWGD010000018.1:5127-54088 GCF_042733235.1 Kitasatospora sp. NPDC059722 | reverse complement strand
CGCGGCGCGGCGCTGCGGCCGGGCGCGGGGGGCGCGCGGGGCGGGGGGGGGGGGGGGGCGGCCGCGGCGGGGGGGGGGGGGGGGGGGGGGGGGGGGGGGGGCGCCCCCCCCCCCCCACGGCGTGGACGTGCGGAGGATCACTCCGCCTTGGCGTACCGGATCTCCTCGGCGGCCAGCATCAGCTCGGCCTGCGCGGCCAGCTCGCTGCCGGTGGCGTGCGGGGCCTGCGGCTCGGCCTCGGGCATGGCCTTGAACACCCAGGTGCGGTACGAGACGAAGCGGAACACGGTGCCCAGCGCGAGGCCGACCAGCTTGGCGCCGAGCTGCTCGAAGTGCGAGTCCAGGCCGAGCAGGTACACCGAGGTGCCGAGCACGCCGGTCTCGATCAGCATGCCGATGCCGCTGAACACCAGGAACAGCGTGATCTCGCGCTTGCGCGAGGCGGCGTCGCGGTCCCGGTACAGCCAGTAGCGGTAGCCGAGGTAGTTGGTGGCGATCGCGATCAGCGTCGCGGCGATGTTCGAGCGCAGCGAGGCCAGGTGCAGGCCGTTGATGCAGACCCAGAACACCAGGAAGTTGACCACCACGCCGCTCAGGCCGACGATGCCGAACTTCACGGCTTCTCCCGTGAGTCCGCGCATCTTCTGCACGAGTGTGGGACTCGGAGCTGCGGTCGTGGCCATACCGGGCTGCCTCCATGTGCGTGCGGTCGAAAGGGCGGTGCGTCGGGACGGTGCCCGCCCCTTGTGCCCTGCGTGCACGCACATGATCGGACTGCGTAGACCAGGACCTGGCCGTCCAGGCTACCCGGTTCCGCCGAACGGCTCAGCCCCTCGCGCCCCCGGTTGACATCTACGCGCGTCCACCCGGAGGGCCCCTCCGGCCTTGCCACCAGCGGCTCCATCGCCCCCGATCGGCCCGGATATCCTGGCCGGGTGACTTCCCCGGGCAATGTGAATTTTCCAGTGGTGGGCATGATCGGCGGCGGGCAGTTGGCCCGCATGGCACACCAGGCGGGTATCCCGCTCGGGGTCAGGTTCAAGCTCCTCGCCGACACCCCCCAGGACTCCGCGGCGCAGGTCGTCTCCGACGTTGTGCTCGGCGACTACCGCGACCTCGACACCCTGCGCCGCTTCGCGGCCGGCTGCGACGTGATCACCTTCGACCACGAGCACGTCCCGACCGAGCACCTGCGGGCGCTGGAGGCCGACGGCATCGCCGTCCGCCCCGGTCCGGACGCGCTGGTCAACGCCCAGGACAAGGGCGTCATGCGGGCCAGGCTCGACGCCATCGGGGTGCCCTGCCCCCGGCACCGGATCGTCGCCGACCCGGCCGACGTGACCGCCTTCGCGGCCGAGGGCGAGGGCTACCCCGTCGTCCTGAAGACGGTCCGCGGCGGCTACGACGGCAAGGGCGTGTGGGTCGTCGACGACGAGCAGGAGGCCGAGGCGCCGTTCCTGGCGGGCGTGCCGGTCCTGGCCGAGGAGAAGGTCGACTTCGTCCGCGAGCTGGCCGCCAACGTCGTCCGCTCGCCCAGCGGCCAGGCCGTCGCCTACCCGGTCGTGGAGAGCGTCCAGGAGAACGGCGTCTGCGCCGAGGTCACCGCCCCCGCGCCGGACCTCGACCCGGCCCTGTCCGACGAGGCCCAGCAGCTCGCCCTGCGCATCGCCGGCGACCTCGGCATCACCGGCCACCTCGCCGTCGAGCTGTTCCAGACCCGGGA
The DNA here is from genome assembly GCF_042733235.1 of Kitasatospora sp. NPDC059722. Lineage (NCBI taxonomy): Bacteria > Bacillati > Actinomycetota > Actinomycetes > Kitasatosporales > Streptomycetaceae > Kitasatospora > Kitasatospora sp. NPDC059722. The sequence continues at coordinate 52,365 of NZ_JBHWGD010000018.1, read as the reverse complement.
CGGCCGGATCCTGGTCAACGAGCTGGCCATGCGCCCGCACAACTCCGGCCACTGGACCCAGGACGGCGCGGTCACCTCCCAGTTCGAGAACCACCTGCGGGCCGTCCTCGACCTCCCGCTCGGCGACCCCCGGCCGCGCGCCAAGTGGACCGTCATGGTCAACGTCCTCGGCGGCGACTACCCGGACATGTACCACGCCTTCCTGCACTGCATGGCCCGCGACCCTGGCCTGCGCATCCACATGTACGGGAAGGACGTGAAGCCCGGCCGCAAGGTCGGCCACGTCAACGTCTTCGGGGACGACCTCGACGACGTCCGCGAGCGCGCCCGCCACGCGGCCGCCTACCTGCGAGGAACGATCACCGAATGAGCGACACCAACCCCGTCGTCGGCATCGTCATGGGCTCGGACTCCGACTGGCCCGTCATGGAGGCCGCCGCCCAGGCCCTCGACGAGTTCGAGATCCCCTACGAGGTCGACGTCGTCTCCGCCCACCGGATGCCGCGCGAGATGGTCGCCTACGGCGAGAACGCGCACAAGCGCGGGCTCAAGGCGATCATCGCCGGTGCCGGCGGCGCCGCCCACCTGCCGGGCATGCTCGCCTCCGTCACGCCGCTGCCGGTCATCGGCGTCCCGGTGCCGCTGCGCTACCTGGACGGCATGGACAGCCTGCTGTCGATCGTCCAGATGCCCGCCGGCGTGCCGGTCGCGACCGTCTCGGTGGCCGGCGCGCGCAACGCGGGCCTGCTCGCGGTGCGCATGCTCGCCGCGTTCGACCCCGAACTGACCGAGCGGATGACCGACTTCCAGGCCGAGCTCAACACCCAGGCCACCGAGAAGGGCAAGAAGCTCCGCGCCAAGGTGGCCGGTTCGGACTCCTTCGGCTTCGCCAAGTAGGCGGCGCGGCGGGGTGGGGTAGAACAGGTCGCATGACCTCTGAGCTGGACTTCCCCACCCCGCTGGACCGTGCGCGGGCCCTCCTGCGCACCGCCCCCGTCGTGGACGGCCACAACGACCTCCCCTGGGCGATGCGCGAGCAGGCCGGGTACGACCTCGGCGCGCTCGACCTCGCCGCCGACCAGAGCGACCGCCTGCACACCGACCTCGCCCGCCTCGCGGAGGGCGGGGTCGGCGCGCAGTTCTGGTCCGTCTACGTGCCCACCCGGCTGGCCGGCGACCACGCCGTGAGCGCCACGCTGGAGCAGGTCGACTTCGTCCACGCCCTCGTCGCGCGCTACCCCGACCGGCTCCGGCTCGCCCGCACCGCCGACGACATCGAGGCGGCCCGCGCCGAGGGCCGCATCGCCTCCCTGATGGGCGCCGAGGGCGGCCACTCCATCGACTGCTCGCTCGCCACCCTGCGGGCCCTGTACGAGCTCGGCGTCCGCTACCTGACCCTCACCCACAACGACAACGTGCCGTGGGCCGACTCGGCGACCGACAAGCCGGTGGCCGGCGGGCTCACCCGTTTCGGCGAGGAGGTCGTCCGGGAGATGAACCGGCTCGGCATGCTGGTCGACCTCTCGCACGTCTCCGCCGACACCATGCGCGACGCCCTGCGGGTCACCGAGGCGCCCGTCGTCTTCTCGCACTCGTCGTCCCGCGCGGTCTGCGACCACCCGCGCAACGTCCCGGACGACGTCCTCGCGCAGCTGCCCGGCAACGGCGGCGTCGCGATGGCCACCTTCGTGCCGAAGTTCATCCACGCCGAGGCCGCCGCGTGGACCCTGCGGGCCGACGAGAACATGCGCGCCCACGGCCTCCACCCGCTGGACACCACCCCCGCGGGCATGGCCCGCCAGCGCGAGTTCGAGGCCGCCCACCCGCGGCCGGTCACCACCGCGTCCACCGTCGCCGACCACCTCGACCACATGCGCGAGGTCGCCGGGATCGACCACATCGGCATCGGCGGCGACTTCGACGGCACCGCGTTCCTGCCCGAGGGCCTCGGTTCGGTCGCCGGCTATCCGAACCTCGTCGCCGAACTCCTGCGCCGCCACTGGTCGGAGGCCGACCTGGCCAAGCTCACCTGGCACAACGCCGTCCGCGTCCTGCGCGACGCGGAGTCCGCCGCGGCCGGGCTGCGGGCCACCCGGGGCCCGTCCATCGCGACGATCGCGCAGCTGGACGGCGCCGCCCCGGCCTGATCGCCGGACCCGTCCGGCCACGCCACTAGCCGAGCCGGGGGAACTCGATGGCCGGGCACCTGTCCATGACCATCGAGACCCCGGCGGCCGTCGTCCGCTCGTACGCCGCCGCGTCGACGACGCCGAGCTGGAACCAGACCGCCTTCGCCCCGACGGCCACCGCCTGGTCGGCCACCTCGCCGGCCAGCTCGGACCGGACGAACACGTCGACGACGTCGACCGGGAACGGCACCTCCGCCAGCGACGCGTAGCCGGGCTCGCCGAGGACCGTCTCGGCCTTCGGGTGCACGGGCACGATCCGCTTGCCGTGGCGCTGGAGCACGGCGGCCACGCCGTACGCGGCGCGCGCGGTGTTGTTCGACAGGCCGACCACCGCCCAGGTGTCGCCCGTGCCGGTGAGGATGTCGCGGACCGTCGCGTCGTCGCCGTAGCTCGTCATGACGGTCCCAACGACGTGCCGGGGTGCGGGATTCCCTAGCTGGGCCGGCCGAGGGCGCGGTACGTCCAGCCGGCGGCGCGCCAGGCGTCCGCGTCGAGGACGTTGCGGCCGTCGAGGAGGCGGCGCTCGGCGACGACCGCGCCGAGGACGGCCGGGTCGAGGGTGCGGAACTCCTGCCACTCGGTCAGGTGCAGCACCACGTGGGCGCCCTCGGCGGCCTCCAGCGGGGAGTCGGCGTAGGTCAGGCCCGGGAACATCTTGCGGGCGTTGTCCATGGCCTTCGGGTCGTAGACGGTGACCTGGGCGCCCTGGAGCTGGATCTGGGCGGCGACGTTGAGCGCGGGGGAGTCCCGGATGTCGTCCGAGTTGGGCTTGAAGGCGGCGCCGAGCACGGCCACCCGGCGGCCCAGGAAGCCGCCGCCGCACTGCTCGCGGGCCAGCTCCACCATCCGGGAGCGGCGGCGCATGTTGATCGAGTCGACCTCGCGCAGGAAGGTCAGCGCCTGGTCGGCGCCGAGCTCGCCGGCCCGGGCCATGAACGCCCGGATGTCCTTGGGCAGGCAGCCGCCGCCGAAGCCGAGGCCGGAGTTGAGGAACTTGCCGCCGATCCGCTCGTCGTAGGCGAGCGCGGTGGAGAGCTGGGTGACGTCGGCGCCGGCCGCCTCGCACACCTCGGCCATCGCGTTGATGAAGGAGATCTTCGTGGCCAGGAAGGAGTTGGCGGCGGTCTTCACCAGCTCCGCGGTCGCGTAGTCGGTGACCACGAACGGCACTCCGGCCCCGATCGGCTCGGCGTACACCTCGCGCAGCCGCCGCTCGGCGCGCTCGCTGTGCGCGCCGACCACGATCCGGTCCGGGCGCAGGGTGTCCTGGACGGCGAAGCCCTCGCGCAGGAACTCCGGGTTCCAGGCGAGTTCGGCGTCGGCGCCGACCGGCGCCAGGGCGGCGAGGCGCTCGGCCAGCCGGCCGGCCGAGCCGACCGGCACGGTGGACTTGCCGACCACCAGGGCCGGGCGCGACAGGTGCGGCGCGAGGCCGTCGATCGCGGCGTCCACGTAGGACATGTCGGCGGCGAACTCGCCCTTGCGCTGCGGGGTGTTGACGCACACGAAGTGGACGTCGGCGAACTCCGCGACCTCCTCGACGGAGGTGGTGAAGCGCAGCCGGCCGGTGGAGCCCTCGTGCCCGGCCACGTGCTTGAGCAGCAGCTCGGACAGGCCCGGCTCGTACATCGGGACGCGGCCGGCGGTCAGTGTGGCGATCTTCTCGGGGTCGATGTCCAGACCGAGCACCTCGAAGCCGAACTCGGCCATCGCGGCCGCGTGGGTGGCACCGAGGTAGCCGGTGCCGATCACGGAGATGCGGAGGGTCACGGGTTCCCCTTTGTGCGGACTCGACCATGAGTGGGTGCCCTGATGCTATCCGTCCCCCGGACTCCGCCGGAGGCCGCCCGTCCGGGGCCCGCCGGGGGCCGGAAACGCTAGGCAGTCGCAGGTCGGAGCCCTAGGATCTCTACTCGACGGTAACCAACCGGATCCTTCGATCACTGTGGCGAGGCGGCATCATGGCGGGCAGCGCAGGCGCGGCTGACTTCGATCTCTTCCGTATCTCCGAGGAGCACGGGATGCTCCGTGAGGCGGTGCGCGGGCTGGCCGAGGCGAAGATCGCTCCGTTCGCGGCGGAGGTGGACGAGCAGGGCCGGTTCCCGCAGGAGGCGCTGGAGGCGTTGCAGGGCAATGACCTGCACGCGGTGCACGTGCCGGAGGAGTACGGGGGTGCGGGGGCGGACGCGCTGGCGACGGTGATCGTGATCGAGGAGGTCGCGCGGGTGTGCGCGTCGTCGTCGTTGATCCCGGCGGTGAACAAGCTGGGGTCGCTGCCGGTGCAGCTGTCGGGCTCGGAGGAGCTGAAGGCGAAGTACCTGGGGGCTCTGGCGCGTGGTGAGGGGATGTTCTCGTACTGCCTGTCGGAGCCGGAGGCGGGTTCGGACGCGGCGGGGATGAGGACGCGTGCGGTGCGCGACGGTGACTTCTGGGTGCTGAACGGGGTGAAGCGCTGGATCACGAACGCGGGTGTGTCGGAGTTCTACACGGTGATGGCGGTGACGGACCCGGACAAGCGGTCGAAGGGGATCTCGGCGTTCGTGGTGGAGAAGGGCGATGCGGGTGTGTCGTTCGGTGCTCCGGAGAAGAAGCTGGGGATCAAGGGGTCGCCGACGCGTGAGGTGTACTTCGACAACGTGCGGATTCCGGCGGACCGGATGATCGGTGCGGAGGGGACGGGTTTCGCGACGGCGATGCGGACGCTGGACCACACGCGGGTGACGATCGCGGCGCAGGCGGTCGGGATCGCGCAGGGGGCGCTGGACTACGCGAAGGGCTATGTGCAGGAGCGCCGGCAGTTCGGGAAGGCGATCGCGGAGTTCCAGGGGGTCCAGTTCATGCTGGCGGACATGGCGATGAAGCTGGAGGCGGCGCGTCAGCTGACGTACGCGGCGGCGGCGAAGTCGCAGCGCGGGGATGGGGACCTGACGTTCTTCGGTGCGGCGGCGAAGTGCTTCGCGTCGGACGCGGCGATGGAGATCACGACGGACGCGGTGCAGTTGCTGGGCGGGTACGGGTACACGCGGGACTACCCGGTGGAGCGGATGATGCGCGACGCGAAGATCACGCAGATCTACGAGGGCACCAACCAGGTCCAGCGCATCGTCATGGCCCGCAACCTGCCGTAACGCACACGACCTCGAAGTTCCGGGAGCCCCCGGCCGATCACCGTCGGCCGGGGGCTCCGGCGTTTCCGGGGCGGGTCGGGCCCCGGCCGCCGGCCTGACGTATAAATGATCGTCAACTTCCTTGTGGTGCACGGCATACGGAGGGCATGGGGAATGAGCAACGAGAAGCGGGCGGCCGGGCGGGTCTGGCTGATCACCGGGGCGAACTCCGGCTTCGGGCAGGCGATCGCCGAGGCCGCGATCGCCGCCGGGGACAGCGTGGTGGCGGCGGCCCGACGGCCCGAGGCGCTGGACGGGCTGGTCGCCGCGCACCCGGGGCGGGTCGTGCCGGTGCGGCTGGACGTGACGGACGGGGAGCGGATCCCGGCGGCCGTCGCGGAGGCGCTGGAGCGGTTCGGCCGGATCGACGTCCTGGTGAACAACGCCGGGCGCGGCCTGATCGGCGCCGTCGAGGAGTACACCGACCGCGAGCTGCGGGACCTGATGGAGCTGCACTTCTTCGGGCCGGCCGCGCTCACCCGGGCCGTCCTGCCGCACCTGCGGGCGCAGGGCTCGGGGGCGGTCGTGCAGATGAGCAGCATGGGCGGGCGGTTCTCGTTCCCCGGGGTGGGGGCGTACTCGGCCACCAAGTTCGCGCTGGAGGGGCTGTCCGAGGCGCTGGCGCAGGAGGTCGCCGGGTTCGGGGTGAAGGTGCTGATCGTCGAGCCGGGTGCGTTCCGGACCGGCTTCGCCGGCGGCGGCGCCCTCGCGCACGCCACCCCGATCGCCGCCTACGACCCGGTCGTCGGCCCGGTCCGCACCGGCCTGCCGGACTCCGACGGCAAGCAGCCCGGGGATCCGGCCAAGGCCGCCGCGGCGATCCTCGCCGCCCTGGACGCCGAGCACACGCCGCTGCGGCTCGCGCTCGGCAGTGACGCCGTCGACGGGGTCCTGGGACAGCTCGACCGTGCCCGCAAGGAGGCCGAGGCGTGGGAGGCGGTCGGCCGCGGGACGGACTTCGCCGACCTCGCAAACTAAAGGAAACCTACAAAGGGGCCGTACCCGAATCGGTGCTCTCCGGCCTCTGAAGATCCCTCAATCCCCTGTCAGAGTGGCACAGGGTTCGACCGCTCTCCGGGCCCATCGGCACGGAGGGCGGTTTCGATTTGTGGCCTCTCAATAAACGTAGGGGGAAAGATTTCATGAATGCCGACAGCGGTGCCGCCGGCGCCGGCCACGTGGTCGTCACCGGTCTCGGGGCGACCACGCCGCTCGGCGGGGACGTCCCCTCGACCTGGGCCGCGATGCTGGCCGGGCAGTCCGGGATCGCGGCCATCGAGGACGCCTGGGCCGCGGACCTGCCCGCCCGGATCGCCGGCCGGCTGAAGGTCGAGCCGTCCGAGGTGATGGACCGCGTCCAGGCCCGGAGGCTGGACCGCTGCGAGCAGATCGCGCTGATCGCCGCCCGGCAGGCCTGGGCCGACGCGGGCTCCCCGGAGGTCGACCCGGAGCGCCTCGCCGTCGTCATCGGCACCGGCACCGGCGGCGCGGTCACCATGCTCGCGCAGGACGACGTGCTGGAGGCCTCCGGCGTCCGCAAGGTCTCCCCGCACACCGTGCCCATGCTGATGGCCAACGGCCCGGCCGCGTGGGTCAGCATCGAGCTCGGCGCGCGGGCCGGCGCGCACACCCCGGTCAGTGCCTGCGCCTCCGGCGCCGAGGCGATCGCCCTCGGCCTCGACCTGATCCGGCTCGGCCGCGCCGACGTCGTCGTCGCCGGCGGCGCCGAGGCCTGCATCTGCCCGCTCCCGATGGCCGGCTTCGCCCAGGCCAAGGCCCACTCGACCCGCAACGACGAGCCCACCAGGGCCTCCCGGCCGTTCGACGTCGACCGGGACGGCTTCGTGATCGGCGAGGGCGCGGTCGTCCTCGTCCTGGAGCGCGCCGAGTTCGCCGCCGCCAGGGCCGCCCGCCCGCATGCCGCCCTGGCCGGCGCGGCCGTCACCTCCGACGCCCACCACATCACCGCGGCGGCGGCCGAGGGCCAGGTCCGGGCCATGCGGCGCGCGGTGGCCGAGGCGGGGCTCGCCCCGCAGGACGTCGCCCTCGTCCACGCCCACGCGACCTCCACCCAGATCGGCGACCTCGCCGAGGCGGAGTCGGTCACCGAGGCGATCGGGCTGCACCCGGCCGTGACCGCCACCAAGTCGCTCACCGGGCACCTCTTCGGGGCGGCCGGCGCGCTCGGGGCCCTCACGGCCGTCCTCGCCGTCCGGGAGGGGGTCGTGCCGGCCACCGCCAACCTGGAGCGGCTCGACCCGGCGGTGAAGCTCGACGTCGTCGCGGGCGCGCCGCGCACCGGGGCCGTGCCGGTCGCGCTCACCAACGCGTTCGGCTTCGGCGGGCACAACGTCTCGCTGGTGTTCACGCGCTGACGCCGGGGCCGGCCGAAATCCGGGCGACGCGGGGCCGTTCGCTTCGTAGGCTGACGGCCATGACCTCCGACCTGCGCCTCGCACCCGTCACCCCGGCCAACCTCGACGCCGCCCTCGCCCTGCGGGTGCGGCCGGACCAGGAGGGGCTGGTGGCATCGGTGGTGAAGTCGCTCGCGGAGGCGTACGTCCACGGCGACACCGCGTGGCCCCGGCTGATCTTCGACGGCGAGCGGATGGTCGGGTTCGTGATGGCCTTCTTCGACATCACGTTCTACCCCGACAAGGCGGGGGACCGGCCGCGTTCGGGCCTCTGGCGCCTGCTCGTCGACGCCGACCGGCAGGGCGGCGGCTACGGGCGCTTCGCGGTGGAGCAGGTGTGCGCGGAGGTCCGCCGCCGCGGCGGCACCCGCGTCACCGTCACGTACCACCCCGGGCCGGACGGTCCCGCCGAGTTCTACGCCCGGCTGGGCTTCCGGCCGACCGGCGAGACGAGCGGCGACGACGCGGTGGCGGAGCTGGAGCTGGACCCGGCCTGAGGCCGGGGCTCAGCGCTCGGGGAAGGGCGCGAGCTCGGCGTCCCAGGCGTCGGCGGCCGCGCGGAGCTCGGCGGGGGCGAGGAGGAACTCGGCGGTGTGGCCGGGCCACACGTCGTCCCCGTCCTCGTCGCTGTCGGCGTCCTCGTCCTCGGCGTCCTCGGCGTCGAGGTCCACCCACGGCGGCGCGGCCTCCAGCGCGAAGCGGACCCGCACCAGCCGCCGCCCGTCCGCGGGCTGCTCCTCGGCGAGGCCGAAGGTCAGCAGCGGCTCGGTGAAGTCGAGCGCGCCCGGGCTGCGGGCCGGGTCGGCGGCGGCCCGCAGCCACCGCGGAGATCTCCCGCGCCTCCCAGGTGGTCAGGCACGCCTCGACGAACCGCCACGCCCCCTCGGGCACGGCCACGGCGCCGGCGATCACCAGCCAGTTGTCGTCGTAGCCCTCACCGCGCGCCGTCCCGAACTGGTAGCTGTGCGGCCGCAGGTCGAGCCGGTGCGAGGAGTCTTCGAGGAGCATCCGCCCATCGTGTCACCGCGCCCGCGCGGTCACCGCAGGAGGGCCGCCGCCTCGGCGCGGGCCTGGTCGAGCCAGGCGGCGCGGGTCGTGGCCTGGGCGTCGGTGACGGTGCGGAAGACCGTCCGGCGGACGTCGGTGACGCCGACGTACGGGAGGACGCAGGCGGCCCAGATCCGCTGGAGGGGATCGCCGAACTCGGTGCGCTCGCGCTCCTCCGGGGTGTCGGAGGTGTTGAGGACCAGGGCCCGGCCGGCCCGGAGCAGCCCGGCGGGTTCGCCGTCGGCGGTGCCGAGCTTGTACGCGACGCCGGGCGCGAGCACGCGCTGCACCCAGCCGGTGAGGACGGCGGGCGGCATGCCCCACCAGTTGGGGTGGATCAGGACGAGGGCGTCGAGGGTGGCCACTTCGGCGCGGTGCAGCGCGAGTTGCGGGTCGGCGGGCGCGTCGGCGGCGTTGACGGTGCCGGTCTCCTCGGCGGTGAGCAGGGCGGGGAACCCCTCCGCGTACAGGTCGTGGGCGCGCACGTCGCAGCCGCGCCCGCGCAGTTCGGCCACGACGGCGTCGTGCAGCGCGTGGTTGAAGCTGCCCGGCCGCGGGTGTGCCAGGTAGACCCCGATCCGGCCGGCCGTGTCGTCCATCGCCTCGTCCCTCCCCGGTCGTACGCCGTGTGCGGGCGCCCGATGCCGGTGATGCTACCGACCACGTCGGTGCCGCGCCGGGAATCTGTGCATGCGCACGCAACTCGGTACGATGAACGGCATGAACCGTGCCGACCTCACCCTGGGCCCGCTGCCGGAGCGCGATCACGCCTTCTACGGGCTGGTCTGGGCCGGTGCCACGCTGGCCGCCCGGGTGGACCGGGAGCTCGCCCGGGTCCACGGGCTGCCGCTGTCCTGGTTCGAGGTGATGCTGTGGCTCAACGGGCAGCGGGAGCCGGTCGCCGCCTCCGACCTCGGGGCGAAGACGATGCTCAGCCGCAGCCAGGTGTCCCGGGTGGTCGACGCCCTCGCCGGGCGCGGACTGGTGGCCCGCTCGGCCTCCGACTCGGACGCCCGCTCGGTGCGGATCGAACTGACCGAGCAGGGCCGGGCCGCGTTCGCCGAGGCCGACGCGACCCGGCGGGCGGTGCTCGCGCCGGTCTTCGACGACCGGCTCGACGACGCCGACATCGCCGCGCTGGAGACGGTCTGGCGCAAGCTGAAGGAGCCCCGGCCCGACCGGGCGCCGGACGGGACCCGCTAGCGCGCCTCGCGCCCGGCCGGGCCGAGCGCCGGGCGGCCGGAGGCGGTCTGGATCACCTCGTCCAGGACCTCGCGCGAGCGGACCAGGTCGGCGATCATCCGGTCGATCCGCTCCCGCTCGGCGGTGAGCTCCTCGACCAGCAGCGGGGTGGCGATCTCGTTCGGGCCGCCGTCGGCGTCCCGCATGCAGGGGAGGATCTCGTAGATCTTGCGACTGTGCAGTCCGGCCGCGAACAGCTCCTGGATGAGGATGACCCGGTCCACCGCGCCGTCCGGGAAGTCCCGGTGCCCGCCCAGGGTGCGGTCGGGGGCCAGCAGGCCCTGCTTCTCGTAGTAGCGCAGGGAGCGCTCGCTCACGCCCGTGCGCCGGGCCAGTTCACCGATCCGCATGCCGCCCACCCCGTCGTCGCGATCGAACGCCCGCCCCGCTCGAAGCCGACCCCGATCGTAACGTCCGTGCCCGGTGCGGCGGGGCGGTACGGGACGACACCGAGGTGGCGCCGGACCGTCGGGGGTGTCGCGCGTCGGAGCGTCGGTCGTGCCATGATCCCTGCATGGCTTCCAACGTTTTCTTCGACATCACGATCAACGACGAGCCCGCCGGCCGGATCGTCTTCAAGCTGTACGACGACGTCGTCCCGGTCACCGCCCGCAACTTCCGCGAGCTCGCCACCGGCCAGAACGGCTTCGGCTACGAGGGCTCCGGCTTCCACCGCGTCATCCCCGACTTCATGCTGCAGGGCGGTGACTTCACCAACCACAACGGCACCGGCGGCCGCAGCATCTACGGCGAGAAGTTCGCGGACGAGAACTTCGAGATCAAGCACACCAAGGCCGGCCAGCTCTCGATGGCCAACGCGGGCCGCAACACCAACGGCTCGCAGTTCTTCATCACCACCATCGCCACCAACTGGCTGGACGGCAAGCACGTCGTCTTCGGCGAGGTCGTCGAGGGCATGGACATCGTGAAGCTCATCGAGTCCAAGGGCTCGCAGAGCGGCCGCACCTCGGCCAAGGTCACCATCGCCAAGTCCGGCATCGTCGAGTAATCACCGGTGCGTGGCCGGGCTCCCGCCCGGCCGACCCGGTACCGCGTACCGCCCCGTCGTGGAAAGTCGGATCCGCCGACTTCCCACTCGGGGCGGTGGCGTTTCCGGGCGTCCGTCCGGACGCGTTCCCGCATGCCGAGGCGCTGCCGCACCGGACCCGTCGGCCGGCCGGGTGAGCCCCCGGCGCGGCGGCGTCCGGCGCCGGCGGGCGGGGCGGTAGAGCTACCGTCGTGACGCACCCCAGCCCACCGGAGAGACTGCTCGCCGGGGCCCGGTGGGACCTGTTCCCCGGGCACCCGTGGGCGGGCCTGGCCCGCGTCCCCGCCGGGGACGTCCGCCGGGTCGCGATCGACGGCGGCGCGTGCCGCACCAAGGCCGGCCTGCTCACAGCTTGGGCGCGCGCCCTCGACTTCCCCGCGTACTTCGGCCACAACTGGGACGCCTTCGAGGAGTGCCTGGGCGACGTCCTGCACCCCGCCGGGGAGCCGGACCGGCCGCCGCCCCGGGTGCTCGTCGTCCTCGCCGGCGCGGACGAGCTCCTCGCCGACGCGCCGGAGGCCGAACTCACCACGCTGCTGCGGATCCTGGATGCCGCCGCCGTCGACCACCTGCTCGCCGTGCTGTTCGCGGCGCAGGACCCGTCCGCCACCGCGTACCGGTTCAGGGCGGCGGCCCGCGCGCTGTGAGGGGGCGGAGTGGGGTGGTGATCAACTGGCCGTTACTGCAACGGAATTCGGCCAGTTCACCCGCGCGTCGCGACCAGTGCGCCGGAAAGCGGCGCACCCGAGGGACGGCGCGGCTAGGGTCCAGCGCCATGAGCGAGCGAATGGTCGAGAGGTGCGTGTGGGCGAATGCCCCCGCCGAGCGCAGCGAGGTGGGCGCATGAGTCTTGATGTCGAGGTCGTCCGGGAGGCGACCGACGAGCTGGTGGCCGCGTTCGCCGGTCTGCTCCCGCAGCTGTCCGGTTCGGCCAAGCCGTTGGACCACGCGGCGCTGGCCCACCTGGTGGCCTGCGACTCCAACACGCTGCTGGTCGCCCGCCTCGACGGGGTGATCGTCGGCACGCTGACCCTGGTGCTGTCCCCGCTCCCGTCCGGCCTGCGGGCGCGGATCGAGGACGTGGTCGTCGACGCGGAGACGCGCGGCAAGGGCGTCGGCGCGGCCCTGACCGACGAGGCCGTGCGGCTGGCGCGCGAGGCCGGCGCCCGGACCCTGGATCTGACGTCCCGGCCGTCCCGCGAGGCCGCGAACCGCCTCTACGAACGGGCCGGCTTCCAGGCCCGGGACTCGAAGGTCTACCGCTACGCGGGCTAGCTCTTCCGCCCGCTGCGCGGGAAGTCGGCCGGCCCGACGTCCCGCGCAGCGGCAGTGCGGGTGGGGCCGAGGGCGTAGGACCAATGGACGATGGCCGACCGGCCCGCGTCCGGGTGGAATGGTCGGATGGATCACGCGCCACGCACCGAGCAGCCGTACGGCGGCCTCACCGCCGCCCAGCGGTCCGCCTACCTCGACCGCATCGCGCTCCCCGAGCCCGGCGCGCCGTCCCCGGAGGCGCTCGCCCGGCTCCAGCTCGCGCACCTGCGGGCCGTCCCGTTCGAGAACCTGAGCATCCACCTCGGCGAGCCCGTCGTCCTCGACCCGGACGCCCTGGTGGCGAAGGTCGTGACCGCCCGCCGCGGCGGCTTCTGCTACGAACTCAACGGCCTCTTCGCCGAGTTGCTCGGCTCGCTCGGCTACCGGGTGAGCCTGCTGGCCGCCCGTGTCTTCGACGGCGAGCGGCCGGGACCGCCGTTCGACCACCTCGCGCTGCGGGTGGACCTCGACGAGCCGTGGCTGGTCGACGTCGGCTTCGGGCGTTTCAGTCGCGGCCCGCTGCGGCTCGACGGACGCGGCGAACAGGCCGACGCCCACGGCACGTTCACCCTCGTCCCGGCCGGCGCGCACGGAGACCTGGACGTCCTCCTGGACGGCACGCCGCAGTACCGGCTGGGCCTGCGCCCGTACGAGCTCGCCGACTTCCGCCCGACCTGCTGGTGGCAGACCACCTCGCCGGACTCCCCGTTCACCCGCTCGACGACCTGCTCGATGCTCACCGCCGACGGCGGCCGGGCGACCATCGCCGGCAACCGCCTGATCACCACCACCCCGGCCGGCGAGCGCAGCGAGCTGACGCTCACCGACGACGAGGCCCTGGCGGCCTATCGCACCCGCTTCGGGATCGCGCTGGACCGCATCCCGCAGGGCCCGCGCTGACGCCCGAAGGTCTACCGCTGCGCGGGCTGGTGCCCGCGCAGTGGCGCCGGTGGGGCCGAGGGCGTCAGGGCCGCTCCGGCCGCCCGCCGCGCGCCTCCGGGCCGGCCACGCCGAGTGCCAGCGCCTCCGCCGCGTCGAGCCGGGCCACCTCCGCCGCGTCCAGGGTCGGGTTGGCGGCCCGGCGGGCCCGGGCGGCGGGGAGGTCGCCCGGCCCGCCGAGGTGCCGCACCAGCGCCGCCAGCACGGCCCGGGCGGCCGTCGCGAGGCCGGCGGGCAGCGTGAGTACGACCTCCGCCATGATCAGCGCCGACGTGCCCATGTCCAGGGCGGGCGGGCCTTCCGCGGCCGTCGCCCAGTCGATCACCACCGGCCCGCGCGGCGTCATCAGCACGTTCTCCGGGTGCAGGTCGAGGTGCAGGATCCGGTGCGCCGGGTCGGTGCCCGTGCGGGCCGGGACGGCGTGCAGCCGCCGCAGCAGCCCGGCCAGCAGTTCGCCGGCCGCTCCGGGCGCGAGCTCGCCCGCCACGAGGGCGTCGCGCATCGTCGGGCCGGTGAGGCGCTCCAGGACGAGTTCGCCGGGCGCGGCCCCGGGGCTCGCCCCGGGCACCGGGTAGCCGTGCTCCGCGAGGTGCCGCATCACGGCGAGTTCGCCGGACGCGTCGCTGCCGTCCCGGTACCGGCGCAGCACCCGGTGTCCGTCCAGGGCGAAGACGTCGGCCGTCCGCCCGCGCCCCAGGAGCGCTCCGGTGCCGCTTCGTTCGTCCACGGGGGGCAGGGTAGCGCCGGGCCCCGGCCGTCCGGGCCGGAATCACACAATCACTCCGGGTGTCCGCGCGGTCGCCGTAGGCTCTCCTCGCGCGGCCGAGCCGCGCTCAACTCCACTCTCCGCCAAGGTGGTTCACCGATGGAGCAGCCGATGGAAGCGATGGGGCAGGGCCTCGACGACGCCGAGGTGACGTACGAGCAGGTCACCGTGGTCTCCCTCGCGGCGGGCGAGCCGGCCAATCCGGCGCGCGTCCCGGTCCGCGTCTCGCGCGAGGTGATGACGGTCAAGCGCGTGGCGAGCTACTGGGTGCGCTGGGACGAGCGGCGCGGCCCGGACGACATCCGCCACCACGCGCGGTGGGTGCCCGACGAGGAGTACGTCCGCCCGGAGCCGGGGAGCCCGGACGGCACGCTGACGGTCACCGTCGCCGCGTACTGGACGTACCGGGCGGGCGGGCGCCCGCGCCGCCGCACCAGCGAGACGGTGGTCGCCTTCCGCCCCGGCGAGACCGAGCACGAGCTCGTCCTCGAACGCCCCGATCCGCAGCACCCGGCCGCCCTCGCCGTGCACCTGGCGGACGCCCGCTGGGTGGACGGCGGCCGCGCGCGGGAGATCCACTACGGCTACTCGGGCCCGACCGAGGCCGGGGGCGCCGGCGACGGCGAGGGGGAGTGGCTGGTGCGCTTCCCGGAGTACGTGACCGGCCTGCAGCCGATCGGCCGGTAGGGGCCCGGCCGGCGGCGGCCGGCACGTCCGTCCCGGAGAACGCGAGCGCCTCCTGGACCAGGCGGCCCAGGAGGCGGTGGCGGCGGTGGAGCGGCGGGTGGGTCCGCTACTTGACGTCCGGCACGGGGGTGTCGTTCTTGAAGGCGTCGAACACCTGCTTGGCCTTGGCGGAGTCCCACTTGACCGCCGACTCCCCGGTGGTGGTGCGGAAGTCCGGGTTGGAGATCGGGATGGTCAGCGTCTTGCCGCTGCCGCCGTTGACGTCCTTCATCGCGAGGAAGAGCGAGCCGAGGTCGGTGAGGCCGGTGTCGTTGTCGACGATCAGCGTGCCGAGGCCGGCGTCGACCAGCGGGTAGAAGGTGAACGGGTCGAGCAGCGTGCCCGGGGAGGCCGCCTGGTGGGCCAGGGCGGCGAGGAACTTCTGCTGGTTGCGCATCCGGCCGAGGTCCTGGTCGGCCATCTGGTGGCGCTGGCGGACGAAGGCGAGGGCCTGGGTGCCGTTGAGGGTCTGGTCGCCGGCCTTGAGGTCGAGGCCGGAGTCCCGGTCCTTGATGTCCTGGTCGATGTGCATCTGCACGCCGCCGACCGCGTCGACGATGCCGACGAAGCCGGAGAAGCCGATCTCGGCGTAGTGGTCGATGCGGATGCCGGTGTTCAGCTCGATGGTCTGGACGAGCAGCCGGCCGTTGCCGTTGGCGAAGGCCGAGTTGATCTTCGAGTTGGTGCCCTTGAGGGTCTTGCCGCTGCTGGTCTTGTACTCCGGGATCGGCACCCAGGAGTCGCGCGGCACGCTCAGCAGGGTGTTCCCGTTGTCCCCGACGTGCAGGATCATCATCGAGTCGCTGCGCTTGCCCTCGACGTCGTGGCCGGTGTGGAGGTTCTCCTCCTGGGCGTCGGTGAGGCCCTCGCGGCTGTCCGAGCCGACGATCAGCCAGTTGGTGCCCTTGCCGGCCGCCGGGCGGCCGGGGTAGTCGGCGAGCACGTTGTCGTGGTTGATCTTGGAGTCGGCCCAGAAGTAGGTGGAGACGGCCGTCACCATGATCGCGACGAGCAGGCCGAAGACCGTCCACTTGGCGATCCGGCCCTTCGACCAGCCCCTGCGCCCGGCGGGGCCCGGCGCGGACGGGCGGGTGCCGCCGGGGGCGCCCGGACCACCAGGGCCACCCGGACCGCCCGGACCACCGGGGCGGCCGGGACCGTCGGGCCGGCCGGGGCCCTGCGGCGGGACGCCGCCGGTGCGGGAGGGTTCGGGCCGGCGCGGCGCCGGGGCACCCGGCCCGCGCGGGTTCAGCCCGGCCGGCAGCGGCGGCTCGGCCGACGTGCCGCCCCCGCTGCGCCCGTACGCGCCGCCCCCGTCGCCGCCGCCGTACGGGGTCCCGCCGTTGTACGGGTTCCCGCCGCCGCTCGGGCGGCCCTCCTGCCACGTGTTCATGTGGACGAGGATGCCCGAAGGCGTCCGGCCTGACTCCCCCCGGGGGCTCCACCAGGCCTCTTGTAGCAGTTTTGATGCACGTGCCGGATCGTTCCGCCGCAACTTCCGCGCGTGCGCACGCCCGTGCGGGCGCCGGCTCGCCGGAGTGATCCGTCCCACTCCGGCGTTCACCTGCCGAAACGATTCTTGACCGCCCCGAACACGCCGTGTTTGCATTTTTGGCATGGATCAGCGAAGGACCCTCACGCGTCGGCGGCACGTCGACCTCAAGCGTGTGTCCCGTTCGCTCTGTCGTGGCTGACGCGCGCCCCGTCGAATTCCCCAACTCCCTTTCCCCGGGCGGCGGAAGCACCGCCGCTCCGCCGCAGCGGCAGCGCCGCCGCACCGCGTCGTCCCCGCTTCCCGCAGAGGTGAACCCATGGCCACCGTCCTGTCCGTCTCCGGCTCCCCGTCCGCGACCTCCCGCACCACCCGCCTCCTGCGCCACGTGGACGGGTGGCTCGCGGCCCGCGGCCACCACGTGATCCCGTTCGAGGCCCGCCACCTGCCCGCGCACGCCCTGCTCTCGGGCGACTTCGACCATCCCGAGATCGCCGCCGCCGTCGAGCTGTTCGCCCGGGCCGACGGCGTCGTGATCGGCACCCCCGTCTACAAGGCCGCGTACTCCGGCCTGTTGAAGGCCCTGCTCGACGTCCTGCCGCAGTACGCGCTCGCCGGCAAGGCCGTCCTGCCGCTCGCCACCGGCGGCTCGCCCGCGCACGTCCTCGCCGTGGACTACGCGCTGCGTCCGGTCCTCAGCTCGATGGGCGCCGGCCACGTCACCCAGGGCTGGTTCGTGCTCGACCGCCACGTCACCGCCGGGGAGGACGGGACGACCGTCGTCGAGCGCGAGACCGAGGCGCTGCTCGCCCCCGTCGTCGACGGCTTCGCGGTGGCGCTGGAGCGGCTCGCCGCCCCCGCCCTGGCCGGCTGACGAGCCGCGGCCGGGGGCCCGTACGGGGCGTCCCCGAGAAGGGCCGCGGCGACCCCTAGGGGGAGGGCCGCCGCACCCCGTACAACTCCCGTTGGCCCGCTTCATCCCGGCGGAGGACGAGCGCTCCGTCCGCCGCTCCTAACGTGGTTCATACATCCCCGCCCGTCCGGAGCCGGCCCGATTTCCTCGGGTCGGCGGCCCGGTGCGCCGGGCAGGGTGGGGACAACCCCCGGTCGAGGACTACCGCTTCCACCATGTCGCCGGACAGGTGGGGACGACCAGGCTGGGGGCCAACGGGTGGGCCATTCCTTAGGAGACTCCAGTGACGACGGCAGCAGCAGCCGTGTTCGACCACCAGCTTCCCGGCGGCGAGTCCGCCGTCGCCGCCTCGGCCCGCCAGGTCACCAAGGCGTACGGCGCGGGCGAGACCAAGGTCACCGCGCTGGACGCGGTCGACGTCGACATCCAGCGCGGTCGCTTCACCGCGATCATGGGCCCCTCCGGTTCCGGCAAGTCGACCCTCATGCACTGCCTGGCCGGCCTCGACACGGTCAGCGGCGGGCGGATCCGGATTGGCGGCACCGAGATCACCGGCCTCAAGGACAAGCAGCTGACCAGGCTTCGCCGGGACAAGATCGGCTTCATCTTCCAGGCGTTCAACCTGCTGCCCACGCTGAACGCGCTGGAGAACATCACGCTCCCGATGGACATCGCCGGCCGCAGGGTCGACGAGGCCTGGCTGGCCCAGGTGGTGGAGACCGTCGGCCTGGCCGGCCGGCTCAAGCACCGCCCGACCCAGCTCTCCGGCGGCCAGCAGCAGCGCGTCGCGGTGGCGAGAGCCCTGGCCGCCCGCCCCGAGATCATCTTCGGCGACGAGCCCACCGGCAACCTCGACTCCCGGGCCGGCGCCGAGGTGCTGACCTTCCTGCGCCGCTCGGTGGACGAACTCGGCCAGACCATCGTCATGGTGACCCACGACCCGGTCGCCGCCGGGTACGCGGACCGCGTGCTCTTCCTCGCCGACGGCGTGATCGTCGACGAGATGCACTCCCCGACCGCCGACTCCGTCCTGGAGCGCATGCGCCGCTTCGACGGCAAGCGCACGAGCTGAGCGGGCGGGACGACGCATCATGATCCTCAAGACGTCACTGCGGAGCTTCTTCGCCCACAAGGGCCGGATGGCGCTCTCCCTGATAGCCGTCGTGCTGTCGGTCGCCTTCGTCTCCGGAACCCTGGTCTTCTCCAACACCGCGACCAGCACCTTCGACAAGCTCTTCGCCGCGACCGCCTCGGACGTCTCCGTCCAGCCGCCGAAGCCGGCCGAGGACGACCAGCAGCAGCCCGGCGACAAGCCGCCGGTGCTCCCGGTCGCGCTCGCCCAGCAGGTCGCCGCGGTGCCCGGCGTGAAGACGGCCGTCGGCCAGGTCATGGTCGGCGACGCGATCCTGGTCGACCCGGCCACCAACAAGCTGATCGGCCCGACCAGCGGCGCCCCGACCCTGGTCGGCAACTGGGCGGACACGCCGCGCAACCCGGTGCGCATCACCTCCGGCCACGTGCCGCAGAACGCGGGCGAGCTGGTGCTCGACGCCGACACCGCGAAGAAGGCCAAGCTCGGCCTCGGCGGCAAGGTGCGGGTCGACAACGCGAGCGGCAAGCACGAGTTCACCATCGCGGGCATCGCGACCTTCACCACCACCAACCCGGGTGCGGCGCTCGCCTTCCTGGACACCCCGACCGCGCAGCAGGTGCTGCTCGGCGAGGCGGCCTACACCTCCGTCGAGGCCTTCGGCGACGGCAGCCGCAGCGACGCGCAGCTCAAGACCGACACCCTCGCCACGCTGGGCGGCGGCTACCAGGTCAAGACCGCGGCCGAGCAGAAGGACGAGAACAACAAGAGCATCGGCAGCGGCCTCGACTTCATGAAGTACGCGATGCTCGGCTTCGCCGGCGTCTCGCTGCTCGTCGGCGGCTTCCTGATCATCAACACCTTCTCGATGCTGGTCGCCCAGCGCACCCGGGAGATCGGCCTGCTGCGCGCCATCGGCGGCAGCCGCGGCCAGGTCAACGGCTCGGTGCTGGCCGAGGCGCTGATCCTGGGCGTGCTCGGCTCGACCCTCGGCATCGGGGCCGGCCTCGGCATCGCGGTCGGCCTGATCCAGCTGATGAACGCGATCGGCATGGACCTCAAGGCGAGCGACCTGCAGATCGGCCCGGACGTCTTCGTCGCCGGGTACGCGGTCGGCATCCTGATCACCGTCGTCGCGGCCTGGATCCCGGCCCGCCGGGCCGGCCGGATCGCGCCGATGGCCGCCCTGCGCGACCACGGCACCCCGGCCGAGGCGCGGGCCAACGCGGTCCGTACGGTCCTCGGCCTCGTCCTCACCCTGGGCGGCGGCGGTCTGCTGGTGCTCGCCGCGAAGGCGGAGAAGGCGGCGACCGGCGGGCAGTACCTGGGCCTCGGCGTGCTGCTGACCCTGATCGGCTTCGTGGTGCTCGGCCCGCTGCTGGCCACCGCCGTCATCAGGGTGCTGGGCGCCCTCCTGCCGGCCCTGTTCGGCCCGTCCGGCAAGCTCGCCCAGCGCAACGCGACGCGCAACCCGCGCCGCACCGGCGCCACCGCCGCCGCGCTGATGATCGGCCTGGCGCTGGTGATCGGCTCCTCGGTGTTCAGCGCCTCTGCGGTCACCTCGGCCAGCGCGCAGATCGACCGCTCGGTGGGCGTGGACTACATCGTCCGCGGCGGCGGCGCGCCGATCACCGCCGAGATGACGGACGCGGTCCGCAGGACCCCGGGCATCGACCACGTCACCACCGAGAAGGACTTCGACGCGAAGGTCCAGCTCGCCGACGGCAAGAGCAAGAAGGCCGGGATCGCCGCCGTGCCGCCGAGCTTCTTCGGCACGGATTTCCACCTCCCGGTCGCGTCCGGCACGGCCGACTCGATCGCCCGCGGCTCGCTGGGCATCGGCGAGAACTTCGCGAAGGACAACGGCCTCAAGGTCGGCGACACCGTCACCGTGACCTACGGCAAGGGGTACACCCAGCAGCTGACCGTCGGCGTGGTGTTCGGCAAGAAGTCGCTCTACGGCGACGCCTCCTTCGTCGACACCGCGACCATGGCCAAGGTGGTCCCGGCCGCCGACCAGCCCGTCGACCGGGTCTTCTACGCCAAGGCGGCCTCCGGCGCCGACGTCGCCAAGACGCTGACCGCCCTGCAGGACGCGCTCAAGGAGTACCCGCAGCTGACCGTCAAGGACCAGGCCGGCTACAAGGAGCTCGTCCAGTCCCAGGTCAACACCCTGCTCTACCTGATCTACGGGCTGGTCGGCCTCTCGATCACGGTCGCCGTGCTCGGCGTCGTCAACACCCTGGCGCTGTCGGTGGTCGAGCGGACCCGCGAGATCGGCCTGCTGCGGGCGATCGGGCTCTCCCGCCGCCAGCTGCGCCGGATGATCCGGCTGGAGTCCGTGGTGATCGCGGTCTTCGGCGCGGTCCTCGGCACGGTGCTCGGCCTCGCCTGGGGCGTCACCGCCCAGCAGGTGCTGCGCGACCAGGGTCTGGACACGCTCTCCGTCCCGACCACCACGATCGCCGTGACGCTGGTCTCCTCCGTGGTGATCGGCCTGTTCGCGGCCCTCTTCCCGGCCTTCCGGGCCGGGCGCATGAACGTCCTCGCGGCCATCGCGACGGACTGACCCGGCGGCGGGGGACGCCGGGAAAATCGGGGGAGCACGGGGGAACGGGGGAACGGGGGCGCAGGGGCCGGGTGCGAACGAGCACCCGGCCCCTGCGGCGTCCCCGCACCCACCGGGCTGGGATGATCGTCCGATGGTCGCCCCGGACGCCCCGCCCCTGCCCAGCGCCGCGCCCCTCACCACGGCCGCCGCCGACCGCTGGCGCGCCGCCCACCGCTTCCGGCGGCTCGACAGCCGCTGGCTCGCCCTGGTCCCGATCGCCTTCGTGGCCTTCGCCACCGCCGTCGAGCCGACCGGCACGCACTGCAACGCCGCCGGCATCTGCGCCGACACCTGGGGCGACGAGATCGCCGCCTGGTCGGTGATCGCCGAGACGATCCTGCTGCTCGCCCGGGTCCGCGCCCGGGCGCTGGTGCCGCCGGCCGTCCTCGCGGTGCTCTGGTACGTCCCGGACGGACTGGTCACCACCGCCGGCCGCTGGACGGCGGTCCTGGTGCACGTCCTGCTGTCCGTCGTGCTGGTCGGCGCCGAACTCGGCCGCCGCCGCGCCCGC
Source organism: Kitasatospora sp. NPDC059722 (assembly GCF_042733235.1). Classification (NCBI taxonomy): domain Bacteria; kingdom Bacillati; phylum Actinomycetota; class Actinomycetes; order Kitasatosporales; family Streptomycetaceae; genus Kitasatospora; species Kitasatospora sp. NPDC059722. The sequence continues at coordinate 30,896 of NZ_JBHWGD010000018.1, read as the reverse complement.
CAGGACCTCGACGAGCTGATGGCCCCGCCCGTCCCGTACCCGTGGACCGCCGCGGGCGCTCCGTCGCCCGTCACCCCCGGCCGCCCGCCCGTGGTGCGCCGCGCGCTCGGCGCCGTGCTGCTGGCCGTCGCGCTGGTGATCCCGCTGTACGGGCTCTGGGCGGAGGCCGGGGAGGCCGACCACCGCGGCCGGGCGACGGCGGTCACCGGCACGGCCGGCGCCACCGACGAGGACGGCGTGCTGACCGTCCGCTACCGCCCGCCCGGCGGCGGCCCCGAACGCACCGTCGGGCTCGACCTCACCTTCGCCCGGCCGCCGCAGCCCGGCGACGCCGTGCCGCTGCTCGTGGACGGCGACTGGGCCCGCGCCGCCGGCGTCGAGTACAGCCCGGTGGAGGACGTCTTCGGCGCCGGCCTCGTCGCGCTGACCGGCCTGCTGGTGCTCGCCTCCGCCGCCGGGGCCGAGGCCCGGCGCCGGCGGCCCGCCTTCGCGGGCTCCGCCCCCGCGCTCGCCGTCCGGGTCCGGGCCGACAGCGGGGGCGACCTGCTCGTGGAGCCGCTGGACGGCCCGCCGGGCGGGCCCGCGCTGTGGCGGCTGGTCGAGGACGAGGGCTACCGGTGGGCCCGGTACGGCGCCGGGGACGGCACCGGCCCCGGGTGGGTGCCGCAGCGCGAGCAGACCCCGGACATGGAGGGCGACTTCCTCTACCCCGACTACGCGCTCGACATCCACGACGAAGAAGAAGACGGGGACGAGGAAGACCACCACGACCACCACGACCACGACCCCGGGATCCCCCTCCCGCCCACCGAAGCCGCCGCCCGCCTCGCGCGCGCCGAGCTGAGCGTCGACGCCGTGCTCTACCAGGGCCCCGACGGCCCGGAACGCCAACTCCTCGTCCGCCCCGGCCTGCTGGAGCACGAGCCGCACTGGCTCGCCGCTGTCGTCGCCCCCGCCCCGAGGGACCCCCGGCTCGGCCGGGACCGCCGGCGCTACCGGAACCCGGACCTGACGGTCTCCGCGCTGACCGCCGAGACGGTCGCCGCCGCCCCCGAACCCGGCCCCGGCACCGAGCCGATGACCGCCCGCCGCTGGGAGATGCCGTTCGTCCTGCGCGCCGCGGCCGGCCCGGCCGCCGCCGTCCTGCTCGCCGCGCTCGTCGTCCTCCTCGACGCCGACGGCTGGTGGAACGGCCTGGTCCGCCCGCTCTGGACGGGCTGCGTCGGGATCCTCTTCTGCGCCCGCCCGCTGTCCTGGCAGATGGTCGTCGACCGGGACGGCCTGCGGGTCGCCACCACGCTGCGCAGCCGCGTCTTCCGGTGGCAGGAGATCAACGCCGCCGCCGTGCACCGCAACGCCCTCACCGTCCAGCTGCGCTCAGGCCAGGACGTCACCGTGGCGAGCCGCCCGGCGGCCTGGCTGGCCGGCCACTTCGGCGACCGCTGCGACCCGCGGGAACTGGCCAGGACCGTCGCCACCGCCGCCCACCGGCCCGACCTGCGGCCGTCCGTCCGGCTGCCGGACCGGCTCGGCAGTCCGCAGCACGTCCTCAACCGGATCGCGCTGCTCGGCTTCGCCGCCTTCACGGTCGTCCACTACCTCCGCTGACCGGTACGGTTGGCGGCGATGAACACCAAGGCTGCTGAGGAGCTGCCGGCGGTCTCCGTGATCATGCCGGTGCTCAACGAGGAACGTCACCTGCGCACGGCCGTCCGGCACATCCTGGAGCAGGAGTACGCCGGCCCGATGGAGGTGGTGATCGCCCTCGGTCCGTCCACCGACCGCACCGCCGAGATCGCCGCCGAGCTCACCGCCGAGGACCCCCGGGTCCGGACCGTGGAGAACCCCACCGGCCGCACGCCGGCCGGTCTCAACGCGGCGATCCGCGGCTCGCGCCACCCGATAGTGGTGCGCGTGGACGGCCACGGCCTGCTGACCCCCGGCTACGTCGCCACCGCCGTCCGCCTGCTGGACGAGATGGAGGCGGCCAACGTCGGCGGCATCATGCACGCCGAGGGCGAGACGGAGTGGGAGAACGCGGTCGCCGCCGCGATGACCTCCAAGATCGGCGTCGGCAACGCCGCCTTCCACACCGGCGGCCTGGCCGGCCCCGCGGACACCGTCTACCTCGGCGTGTTCCGGCGCGAGGTGCTGGAGAAGCTGGGCGGCTACAACGAGGAGTTCATCCGCGCCCAGGACTGGGAGCTGAACTACCGCATCCGCCAGGACGGCGGGCTGATCTGGTTCACCCCGCAGCTCAAGGTCACCTACCGCCCCCGGCCGTCGGTCCGCGCCCTCGCCAAGCAGTACAAGGACTACGGCCGCTGGCGGCGCGTGGTCACCCGCTACCACCGCGGCTCGGTCAACCTGCGCTACCTGGCCCCGCCGGCTGCGTTCCTCGGCGTCACGCTCGGCCTGGTGCTCGGTGCCGCCGTCCACCCGGTCTTCCTCGCGGCGCCCGGCGCGTACCTGCTCGGGATCCTCGGCGGCTCGGTGGTCGAGGGCCGCGGCCTGTCCGCCAAGGCGAAGGCGCTGCTCCCGGTGGCCCTCGCGACCATGCACCTCAGCTGGGGCTTCGGCTTCCTCACGTCGCCGCGCTCGCTGGCCCGCAAGGTCATCGGCAGCACCGCGCCCACCCCGGACAACGTCCTCGCCGACGCGCGCTGATCCGCTCGCGCGACCCCGGCCACGGCACTAGGGTCGTCCCCCATGGGGACGGTTGAGGGCGGGTCCGCGGCCGGCCCGCGCATCGCGCCGAGCGCGGACGTGGACGAGCGGGCCGCCATCGGCCCCGGGACGACGGTCTGGGACCTCGCCCAGGTGCGCGAGCACGCGGTGCTCGGCGCCGAGTGCATCATCGGCCGGGGCGCCTACATCGGCCCCGGCGTCCGCATCGGCGACCGGGTCAAGGTGCAGAACCACGCGCTGGTGTACGAGCCGGCCGTGATCGAGGACGGGGTGTTCATCGGCCCGGCCGTCGTCCTCACCAACGACCGCTACCCGCGCGCGATCGAGCCGGAAGGCCGGCTGAAGCGTCGATCCGACTGGCGCGCCGAGGGGGTGACGCTCCGTCAGGGCTGCTCGATCGGTGCCCGGGCCGTCCTGGTCGCCGGGGTGACGGTCGGCCGCTGGGCGCTGGTCGCGGCGGGCGCCGTGGTCCACCGCGACGTCCCGGACCACGCGTTGGTCGCCGGCGTCCCCGCCCGTCGGATCAAGTGGGTCGGCCGCACCGGCGAACCCCTCCGTTCCGTCGGCGGGGGGCACTGGCACTGCCCCCGCACCGGCGACCGCTTCGTCGCGGCGGACGGCATCCTCACCCGCCTCCAGCAGCCCTCGTAGGAAAGCTACTTCGCGCACACGTCGGTGTCGTCGGCCTGCACCCGCTGGAGGTCGGCCGGGGCCTCCGCCGGCGCCGCGGACGGTGCGGCGGGCGCCGCGAGGGCGTCCTTGCCGAGCACCAGCACCAGCGGCCCCTTCGCGGCGGCCTTCGGATCCGGCCGAGCGGCGTCGCCGGGCAGTCCGAGGGCGGCGGCCAGTGTGGTCGCCGCCTCCTCCTGCCCGGCCGGGTACGCGATCGAACTGGTGGCCGCCACAGGCGCGTTGGGGCCCGTCGCGGCCTTGGTGAAGCCCTTGGCCCTGAGTCTGTCCACGGTCGCGCCCGACTGTCCCTGTGCCCCGCTGCCGTTGCGGACGGTCACCTGGACGTCCTTCGGGTCCACCGCCGGCGCCGCGGGCGTGCCCGGCGCGGCCGTGGTCTCCGGTGCGGCGGGGGCGGCGGTGGCGCCCTGCGAGGTCTCGGTCAACGAGCGGTCGGCCGCGATCATCGAGAACAGCCGGCCGGCGTCCGGCTGTTTGAGGATCACCCGGTTCTCGTCCTTCGGGTCGTCGAGCACCGGCACGGTGGCGAAGGTGATGTTCTTGGTGTCCACCGCGCTGATGTCCAGCGCCAGGTCCTTGAGCTTGTCGACGCTGCCGATGCCGGAGTCGACGGTGAGCGCCTTGGTGGCGGCGTCCGCGAGCTTGTAGAGCTTGGCCGGGCTGGTCAGGGTGTCGTCGCCCTTGACCTTGCGGATCATCGAGCTGATGAACTGCTGCTGGAGCGGGATCCGGCTGAGGTCGCCGCCCGTCCCGACCACGTGCCGGGTGCGCACGAACGCGAGCGCGTCGTCGCCCTGGACGACGTGCCGGCCCTTGGTCATCCTCAGGTGCGACTTCGGGTCGTTGATGTCCTTCGCGGCGCACACCTCGACCCCGCCGACTGCGGTGGACAGCGTCTTCACCGCCTCGAAGTTCACCTGGACGAAGTGGTCGACCCGGATCCCGGTGACCTTCTCGACGGTCTTCCAGGAACAGCCCGGGTCCCGGCCCGCCTGCCCCAGGCTGTTGTTGAACATGTCCCGCGCGGAGCCGGGTATCGACTTGCCGTCCGGCGCCCGGCATTCCGGGATCGGCACCATCAGGTCGCGCGGGATGCTGATCACCGTCGCGTTGGAGCGGTCCTTGGCGACGTGGAAGAGCAGCGTGGTGTCGGCGTGCCCGGAGCTGCCCGCGTCGCCGTAGTCGCTCCCGAGGCCCTCGCGGCTGTCGGTGCCGAGCACCAGGATGTTCAGCGCGTCCCCGGCCGCCCTGGGCCGCTCGGCCTCGTCGCCCAGCTGGACCTTGACCGAGGTCAGGTTGTTGTTGAAGTGCTCGTACAGGTAGTACGCCCCGCCGCAGCCGGCGGCCATGACCAGTGCGCCCGTCCCGGCCGTCCACTTGAGCGTCCGGCGCCGGCGCCGCGTGCGCCTGGCGGCGGCCGCCCGCCGCTGCGCCGTCCGGTGGCCCTGCCCGCTGTACTCACCGGTTTTCGGTTTGTCCTTCTGCACGGGATTCCCTACGTCCGGCCGGTCACGGTGGTGCGGCACACCGGGGCGATGGGCCGATCCGGACACAGTAGACGAGCCGAACGGGGGAATTGTTCCGGGTATGATGTCCGTCACACGCAGGTAATCGGAGCGTAAAGTTCGGAGGGTGGTCAGTGCTGCGCGCAGGCGTCCACGTCGGCCGTGCGCCCCTCGAAGACGGGCGAGGCGCCGGCCGTCGGCGAGGCCGAGGGCCCGGCCGCGGCGGCCCCGTCCGACGCGGGGGAGGCGCCGGCCGTGGGCGTGGGCTCCGAGCCGGGCGGCCGGACGGTGATCCGCCGGTCGTCGCGCAGCGCGGCGAACAGCTGGCCGGTCTGCGGCTCCACGAACTCGTCCCGGTCCGAGTCGTAGCGGTACGGGCGGCGCGGCGCGGTCAGGAACACCACGTCCGCCGAGGGGATGCCGCGCAGGTCCTGGGTGAGGTCGTAGAGCTCGCCGAGCGAGGACAGCCCGCCGTCCGCCTTGACGGAGGAGGTGGCCGCGTCCAGCACCGGCCACAGCCTCGCCGGGTTCAGCAGGACGCCCTGCGACTGCACCTTGCGGATCAGCGAGGCCAGGAACTGCTGCTGACGGCCCATCCGCTGGGTGTCGCTGCCGTCGCCGAGGCTCTCCCGGGCGCGGACGTAGCCGAGCGCCTGCTCGCCCTGGAGGGTCTGGCGCCCGGCCGGCAGGTCGAGCTTGGCGTCCTTGTCGTGGATCGCCTGCGGGACGCACACCTCGACGCCGCCGACCGCGTCCACCATCGACTTGAAGCCGCTGAAGTCGAGGATCACGTAGTGGTCGATCCGGATGCCGCTGAGCTGCTCGACGGTGCGGATCGAACAGGCCGGACCGCCGAGTTCGAACGCCCAGTTGAACTGCATGAGCGCGGGCTTGCTCCGGGTGCCGTCCGGCTTCTCGCACGCGGGCACGGTGACCATGACGTCGCGCGGTACGGAGACGGCCGTCGCGTGCTTCCGGTCCGCGGCCAGGTGCAGCAGGATCGTGGTGTCCGAGCGCTGGGTGCCGGCCTCGCCGCCGTAGGCGCCGTTCGCGCCGGAGCGGTCGTCGCTGCCGATGAGCAGGATGTTCTCGGCGCCCTTGGCCCCGGCGGTCCGGCTCGGCCGCTCCGCCTCCAGCCTGGCGAGCAGCTTGTCGGTGGCCGTGTCCGTGCGGATGTTCCCGTCGAGCTTGCGGTAGGCGATCCAGAGCAGCACGCCGGTGGCCACGAGCAGGAACGCGACGACGCCGGCGGTGATCATCAGCCACCGCCGGCGCCGACGGGGGCGTCCGGGCGCGTCCGGGGGAGTGTCGGTCGGGGTGTGCGCGGTGTCGTCGTCCTCGGCCATGGCAGGGATCCCTACCCGCCGGGCCGGCGGCGGGGGTTACCCGAGGCGCAGTGTCACCCGTTCGGAGTCGGCCCGCTTCTCCCACTGCTCGGCCGTCAGGCCCTGGGAGTTGCGGCACAGCACCACCGAGGCGCCGGCCGCCAGCGGCGCCAGCAGGCCGGCCTCCAGACCCGTCCAGTCGTCGTACGACAGCGTGGACATCACGCGGTCGCCCGGGTTCAGCCCGAGCCGGACGGCGCCCTCGCGGGCCAGGGCGACGGTCTGCTCACCGGTCAGCTTCAGCGGCAGGCCGTCCACACCGGTCTCCAGGGCGGGCGCGTCCGGGGTCACCGGCGAGTACGGCGCGAAGCGGTCGCCCTGGCCGGGCACCTCGGCGGCGTAGTCGAGGAAGCCGTCCGGGCGCTGCGGGAACCGGCCGCCCAGCGGGCGCAGGGCCAGCGCGACCCGCTCGCCCTCGCAGGCGTGGGCGGACTCCAGGCCATCCGGGCCGCTGACCACCAGATCGGCGGCGGCCGGCTCGCCGCCCGGCACCGCCGTCACCCCGACCGACCAGCAGGCCAGCAGCCAGACGGCGCTCTGCCAGTGGGCGGGCAGGAGGAGGGCGGCGCGGTCGCCGGGACCGGCGTTGAGCTCGTCCTGGAGCAGGTTGGCCGTCTTGGCCACCCAGTTGTCGAACGTCCGGGCGGACAGCTCCACCCGTTCGCCGGTGGCGTCGTCGTAGAAGGTGACCAGCGGGGCCGCGGGATCGACCGAAGGGGTGCCACCTCGCAGGTATGCGTGCAGCAGCTCGACGGGGGTGCGGGCATCGGCAGCGAAAGGCGCAGTCATGGTGCGCCCCAGCCTACGGCCTCCGGGTGTGACCCCGGGAGGGGCGCCGGACCCGGCGCCGGGCGGCGTGGCGGACACCCGTGTTCGCGGCGACCATCCGGTTTGAGCGCCTCGCGCTCCCCGTCACGTCTTCAGCGTCCTCGCCCCCGCGTCGCCTCCCACCAGCCCCCGCAGCTCCTCCGTCAGAGCCGCCGCCAGGTCCGGCCGGAGGTCGTACCGGGCGGGTGTGGTCTGCAGGAGCGCGATCCGCCACCCCGCCCCCGCGTTCACGGCGATCACCGTCTGCACCGAGTTGAGCTCCGGCACCACGTCCGCCGCCCCCGCCGGTACGAGCCCCGCGACGGCGTCCAGTTGCGCCACGCCGGGCCCGAGCCCCCGGACGCGCCGTACGGCGGCCACGTACCGGGGAGTGACGTGGTCCGCGAAGATCCGCCCGAGTTCGGCCGCGATCGCCGACCGCCCGCGGTGGCGCGTGCCGTCGTGGCCGATCACCTCGCCGTCGGCGGCGAAGGGTCCGGCGAAGGCCGAGCCGTCCTGCCGGTTCCACCCGTCGAGGGCCCGGTCGTAGAGCGCTCGCACCGCGTTCTCGTCCGAGGGGGAGAGGTCCGGCAGCCGCGTATCGTTCATATCCCCATGGTCGGGGACGGCGGCGGAGGAGGCGACGCAGTGACGGGCGGCGAGTCGGTGCGGCTCTGGCGGCCGGGCTTCCCGCTGGACGCGGCCCGCACGCTGCTCCCGTTGCGCCGCGGCCCGGCCGACCCCTCGTACCGGACGACCGGTGACGGAGCGGTCTGGCGGGCGTCCCGGACCCCGGCCGGTGTCGGGACGCTGCGCGTGCTGTCCCGCCCGGGGGCCGGCGAGGTGGAGGCGCGGGCGTGGGGCCCGGGTGCCGGGTGGCTGCTGGACCGGCTGCCCGCGTTGCTCGGGGCCGAGGACGACCCGGAGGGCCTGGTGCTGCCGCCCGGTCCGCTGCGGGACGCCCAGCGCCGGACGGCGGGCGTGCGGCTGACCAGGACGGGCCTGGTGCTGGAGTCCCTCGTCCCGGCGATCCTGGAACAGAAGGTGACGACCGACGAGGCCTACCGCGCCTGGCGGACGCTGCTCCGGGACTTCGGCACCCCGGCGCCGGGCCCGGCGGAGGGCATGCGGGTGGCACTGTCGGCCCGCGAGTGGGCGCTCCTCCCGAGCTGGGAGTGGCACCGCGCGGGCGTGGACCCGAAGCGCTCGGCGACGGTCGTGCGGGCGGTCCGGCTGGCGCCCCGCCTGGAGGAGGCGTCCGCGATGGACCACGCCGAGGCCTTCGCCCGCCTGACCGCCGTGCCGGGCGTCGGGATCTGGACGGCCGCCGAGACCCTCCAGCGCAGCAACGGCGACGCGGACGCGGTCTCGGTCGGCGACTTCCACCTGCCGAACCTGGTCGGCTGGGCCCTGGCCGGCCGCCCGCGCAGCGACGACGCCCGGATGCTCGCCCTCCTGGAGCCCTACCGCCCCCACCGTCACCGCGTCTGCCGCCTCCTGACGGCCACCGGAGCCCGCGCCCCCCGCTACGGCCCCCGCCTGACCCCCAACGACCACCGCGGCCGCTGACGGAGGCCGCCAATACGCCGATGCCATGGACGACGGCGTGGACGACCCGGCCGCGAGCACGGCCGAACTCCCCGGCAGGCCTGTTCGGTTCACCCTCGCCCGACGAGTCGGTGCGCCCCTTCCGGACGGATCCGATGGGCGACGAAGTCGACGGCATGCCGACGTCCGAGGGCGGTGACGGGTCGATCCTGGCCGATCTCGACCGTCACATGGAGGGCTTCGGCAGGTGACCGGCGGTCGCCCTGACTACCGGACCGCGATGAAGGCGTCCGCGCCGCGTTCCGGGCGGTCGCGCGGTGCTTCGGCGGGGCGGCCGACCGCGACGGCGCCCATCGGGTCCCAGGTGTCCGGGAGGTCGAGGGCGGTGCGGACGGTGTCGCGGCAGAACATGGTGGACGAGACCCACGCGGAGCCGTAGCCCTCGCCGGTGAGGGCGATCAGCAGGTTCTGCACGGCGGCGCCGGCGGCGACGGTGAACATCTCCCGTTCGGCGGCGGCGCGCCGCGGGTCGGGGTAGTCGTGCGAGCCGTCCATGACCAGGCACGGCACGACGAGGTAGGGCGCGTTGCGCAGGACGTCGCCGCGCGCGGTGCGGCGGGCGATCTTCGCGTCGTCCCAGCCGTCGAGTTCGCGCAGGTCGCGCCGCCAGGCGTCGAGCATCGCGTCGAGCAGCCGGGTGCGGGTGTCCGCGGACTCCAGCAGGACGAACCGCCACGGCGTGGTGTGGTGCGGCGCCGGCGCGGTGACGGCGGCGGCGACGGCGCGGCGGACGGCGCCCGGGTCGACGGGCTCGTCGGTGAATGCCCGCACGGTGCGCCGCAGGGTGACGGCGGCCCGCAGGGCCTCGGAGGTGCCGAGCCGGAACATGTCATCGGCGGCGGGGCGCACCAGCGGCCGGGTGCCCTCGCCGTCCTCGGCGGTGACGAGGTGTCCGAGGCCGCGGACGACCGCGACCGGCACGCCGCCGGCCTTGCCCTTCACCAGGTCGCCGGCGGCGGCGAGTTCGTCGGCGGTGGCGGTGACGGTCAGGACGAGCTCGTTGCCGTGGCTGTCGGTGCGCCCGCGGTGGTCCTCCAGCACGGACAGCCCGGCGGCGCCGATGGCGACGTCGGTGAGCCCGTTGCGCCAGGGCCGGCCGAAGGTGTCGGTGACGACCACGGCGAGCCGCCGCCCGGTGAGCCGCTGCAGCGCGGCGCGCAGCGCGCGGGCGGAGGCGTCGGGGTCCTCGGGCAGGAGGAGGACGGTGCCGGGGGCGGTGTTGGAGGCGTCGACTCCGGCGGCGGCCATGACGAAGCCGTTGCGGTTCTCGACGATCCGGGCGGGCCCGCGCCGGGCGACGACCCGGACGGTCTCGGCGTCGATCGCGGCCTCGCGGTCGGCGGCGTGCAGGAGCCGGCCCTCGGCCTTGCTGACGATCTTGGAGGTGACGAGCAGGACGTCGCCGTCCTCGTACGTCCCCGCCTTGGCGATCAGCGCGGCGAGGTCGGCCCCGGCCTCGATCTCGGGCAGTCCCCCGACCGGGAGGATCTCGACGGTCACGCCCGGACCTGCTCCGCGAGGGCCAGTGCGGCCCGCGCCATCTCGGCGGTGGCGTCGACGTCGGTCATCAGCAGCGGGACGGCCCGGCAGGCGATGCCGGCGGCCTCGACGGTGCTCACGGCGCCCTCGTCCGCGGTGTCGACCAGCCAGCCGTCCAACAGTTCCGAGCCGTAGTTCAGCGCGACGGCCTCCGCCGTGGCCTCGACGCCGACGGCGGCGAGCACCTTGTCGGCCATGCCCCGCACCGGCGCCCCGCCGATGATGGGAGAGAGCCCGACGACGGGGGCGGGTGCGGCGGCGACGGCCCCGCGGATGCCGGGCACGGCGAGGATGGTGCCGATCGACACGACCGGGTTGGACGGCGGGAAGAGGATGACGTCCGCCGCGGCGATCGCCTCCAGCACGCCGGGCGCGGGCTTGGCGGTGTCGGCGCCGATCGGGATGATCGCCTCGGCGTCGACGGCGGCGTGCAGCCTGACCCAGTACTCCTGGAAGTGGATGGCCCGGGTGCCCTGCTCGTCGGTGATCCGCACGTGGGTCTCGACCCGGTCGTCGCTCATCGGCAGCAGCCGCACACCGGGCTTCCAGCGCACGCACAGCGCCTCGGTGACCTGGCTGAGGCTGTACCCGGCGGTGAGCATCTGGCTGCGCACGAGGTGGGTGGCGAAGTCGCGGTCGCCGAGCCCGAACCACTCGGGGCCGACGCCGTACTCCTTCATCTCGGCCTTGATCGACCAGGTCTCGTCGGTCCGGCCCCAGCCCTGTTCCTCGTGGATGCCGCCGCCGAGGGTGTACATCACGGTGTCGAGGTCGGGGCAGACCTTCAGTCCGTAGAGGTGGATGTCGTCGCCGGTGTTGCCGATGACGGTGATCTCGTCCTGCGGGTCGACCGCCGCGAGGAGTCCGCGCAGGAAGCGCGCCCCGCCGATTCCGCCTGCCAGTGCCACGATGCGCATGGGCCCATCCTGCCACGGCCCGACTGCCCGTCAGTCCTCGGTCAAGACGTCCCGGCCTGCGCCGGCCGGCCGTGCGCGGAGCCCTGCGCCGCGCCCTGCTCGGCGGGCCGCTCGTGGTGCTGCTCGGGGACGGCGTTCGCTCCGCCGTACTGGTTCATCTCGGTGAGGCCCGGGCTGTAGAGGTGGATGGAGACGGCCGGCTCCAGCGCGCCGTTGACCACCTCGTGCAGGTAGCCGGAGGAGAAGACCCTCTGCCCGCCGGGGCGCAGGGCGCGGGCGCCCTCGCCGGCGTGCGTCAGGGAGCGCTCGACGAGCTCGCCCTGGACGACGGTCATGACGCCGGAGGACGCGCCGTGGTCGTGGAAGCCGCTGCTCTGCCCGGGCAGCCAGCTGAGCAGCCACACCTCGTAGCCGGGGCCGGTCTCCAGCCGGGCGTACCAGCGGGTGAGCGCGTCGTAGCGGACGAGGTGCTCCCAGCGGGTGCGGTCGGCGGCGATCTCGCGGACCAGCCGGGCGTAGCCGGCGACGGTGGTGGGGTGGGCGGGCAGGTCGGTGCGGGCGAGGTGCGGGAAGGCGAGCGGGTCCCCGGCGATGGAGACGTCGGAGAGGCCGTCGTCCCAGCGGGCGGCGGCGGGGCGGGCGGCCTGGGGCCCACGGCGGGCGAGCTTGTTGCGGTCGCGGTTCCGCTTGCGGATGCGGGTCATGCGCACGGCTGTCGTCCTCGGATCTGCGGCTGGTTCGTCAGGGATCAGCCGGATCCGGGATGTCCTGGGGCGGGAATCGCGGGCGGCCTCTGTGCTTCCTGGGGGCGGCGCGCGGTGGGACGCGGGCGCCTAGATACAGCAGGAACAGAGGCGACAACAAGAGTTCACGGCACGGCGGAGCGTGGAACCGCTCCGGGGGCTCATGGACTCTGACATAGGGGAAAGGAGACCGCATCCGCGGGGGTGGTGTCAAACCGGGAGATGCGGCATTCGGGTGGGTTCGGTCCGGAAGTACCGGATGGGGTGATTCATCACCGTCTATGTTTCGATGGGAAGATCGCCGGGAAGGCAGGGCGATGACCGGCCTGTGAGGGTGACCGGGCGTCACTCGGCGGATGGTTGCGGATGGTTCGAAGCTGTCCGGGGCATCTGGGCGAAAAGTCCGATGTGTCCAGATATGTACACTATTCGTAACGGCTTGGTGCCGGGGAGTGAATCCTGGCCCCAATACCAGAGCTCGGCTTGACTGAGCCAGAGTGACGCAACTGTAATTTCACTCGTGTCGTCGGCCGCACGAGGCAACGGCAACCACGGGGACGCCAAGTAGGGGCAGAGGAGGCGCGCCACATGAGCGAGCTCTTTGAGCTGTTGATCGGGGACGGCATCGCGGAGGACGAGGAGGAACTCGGCTGGCAGGAGCGCGCGTTGTGCGCCCAGACCGACCCCGAGTCCTTCTTCCCCGAGAAGGGCGGCTCCACTCGCGAGGCGAAGAAGGTCTGCCTCGCCTGCGAGGTCCGTTCCGAGTGCCTGGAGTACGCCCTCGCCAACGACGAGCGCTTCGGGATCTGGGGCGGCCTCTCCGAGCGCGAGCGCCGGCGGCTCAAGAAGAGCGCGGTCTGACGGAGGACCGGTCCGGCCCGCCGGGGCCGCGGTCCGGGCGGAGCGGTTTCGGGCCCCCGCCGATCCTCCGGTGACGGAGGACAACCACACAGCTGTACGGGCGCCTCACCGCGGTGGTGGGGCGCTTTCGCGTGCCGGGGCACGGTCGTGGGCCGTCCTTCACCGTCCCCGCACGGACACCGTGGACGGAGCCGCAACCCGGAGCCGTTAGTGTGGTGCGCCATCCGGTTGCCGTTCACCGGCTGTGTCCACCGAGAACTGGGGCCCGCGCACTCGATGACCGTCTACAGCCACCAGAGCGGCTTCACCGCTGCCAGGCCGCCCGCCTATCCGCGCCACCTGGTCACCGCCGTGATCGTCTCGCACGACGGCGCCCGCTGGCTGCCGCAGGCCCTGGCCGGCCTGCTCGGCCAGGACCGCCAGGTCCAGCGGGTGCTCGCGGTCGACACCGGATCCACCGACAACTCCCCGCAGCTGCTCGCCGACACCCTCGCCGACTGGCTGCCCGAGAGCGGGCCCCTGATCCTCGGCCGCCGGGCCGGGTTCGGCACCGCCGTCGCCGAGGCCGTCTTCAACAGCCCGCCGCTGCGCCCGGAGGACCTCCCGTACCGGCTCGACCCCTCCGGCTACGACCCGGTCACCGGCGGCTGGGACGACTTCGGCGACCCGCTCGCCCAGGAGGACGACCTCGCCCGCGGCGGCCCGCGCGAGACCCAGCCGGTCGAGTGGCTGTGGCTGCTGCACGACGACTGCGAGCCGCAGACCGACGCCCTGCGCCGCCTGCTCCAGGTCGCCGACTCCACCCCGAGCGCCGCCGTCGTCGGCCCCAAGCTGCGCAGCTGGTACGACCGCCGCCAGCTGCTGGAGGTCGGCGTCACGATCGCCCGCTCCGGCCGCCGCTGGACCGGCCTCGACCGCCGCGAGCAGGACCAGGGCCAGCACGACCAGGTCCGCCCGGTGCTCGCCGTCTCCTCGGCCGGCATGCTGGTGCGCCGGGACGTCTTCGAGGAGCTCGGCGGCTTCGACAAGGCGCTGCCGCTGATGCGCGACGACGCCGACTTCTGCTGGCGGGTCAACGCCGCCGGCCACCGCGTGGTGGTCGCCCCCGACGCCGTGCTGCGGCACGCCGAGGCGGCCAGCCGCGAGCGCCGCGCCATCGACTGCGGCGCCTCCCACCCGCACCGGGTGGACAAGGCCGGAGCCGTCTACACCCTGCTCGCCAACTGCAAGGGCGCGCTCTTCCCCTACGTCCTGCTGCGGCTGGTGCTCGGCACGCTGGTGCGGGCCGTCACCAACCTGCTGGGCAAGGACCCGCGCCAGGCCTTCGACGAGCTCGCCGGGCTCGGGCACGAACTCGTCCGGCTGCCGCGGCTGTTGGCCGCGCGCAAGCGCCGGGCCCGGACCAGGGCCGCCGACGCCCTGGACGACCGCACGCTGTTCCCGGCGCCCGGCGCGACCACCCGGCTCGCCGTCGAGGGCGTCATCAGCTCGCTCGGGATAGGGGGAGCGGACGACAACGTCGGCCGGCACGGCTCGGTGGAGGCCGGCGGCGACGACGACGCCGAGGACCTCGTCGTCGAGCAGTTCGCGCTGATCAAGAAGCTCGCCCGGCGCCCCGCGCCCGTCCTGTTCGCGGCCCTGCTGGTGTTCGCCCTCGTCGCCTGCCGCGGTCTGTTCGGCAGCGGCGTGCTGTTCGGCGGCGCCCTGCTGCCGGCCGCCGACGGCGCCGGCGGCCTCTGGTCGATGTACGCCGACGCCTGGCACCCGATCGGCACCGGCTCCACGGCCGCCGCACCGCCGTACCTCGGCGTGCTCGCCGTCCTGTCCTGGATCTTCTTCGGCCACGCCGACCTCGCGATCACCCTGCTGCTCTTCCTGACGGTGCCGCTCGCCGCGGTCAGCGCCTACCTGGTCTCGCGTCCGCTGCTGGACTCCAAGCTGGTCCGCGCCTGGGCCAGCGCCGCCTACGCGCTGCTGCCCGCCGCGACCGGCGCGCTCGCGCAGGGCCGCCTCGGCACCGCCGTCCTCGCCGTCCTGCTGCCGCCGCTGGCCCGTGCCGCGGCGATCACCGCCGGCCTCGGCATCCGCGAAGAGAGCGCTGCCAAGGGCGCCCGCCCCGGCTGGCGGCCGGTCTGGATGACCGTCCTGCTGCTCACCCTGGCCACCGCCTTCGTGCCGCTGACCTGGGCGCTCGCGGTTCCGCTCTGCCTGGCCACGCTGGGGGTCGCGGTCGTCCGCGGCGGTGCCTTCGGCTCCGGCGGCGCCGCGCTGCGGCTGCTCGGGCTGCGCGTCGTCGTGGTGCTCGCGCTGCCGGTGGCGGTGCTCGCGCCGTGGTCGCTGACGGTGCTGTCGCACCCGCAGTCGCTGCTGATGGAGGCGGGCCTGCCGGGCCTGCACGGCAGTGGCGCCGGCGCCGTCGGCCTGGTGCTCGTCAACCCGGGTGGCGCCGGGGTGCCCCCGGTGTGGCTGTCGGCCGGTGTCGTGCTCGCCGCGCTCGCGGCGCTGCTGCGCGCCGACCGCCGTCGCGCGGTGCTCGCCGCGTGGGGCGCGGCCGGTGCGGGCATGGTCTTCGCCGTCGCCGTGGCCGGCACCTCCGTGACCCCCGCCTCGGGCGGTCCGGCCGTGCCCGCCTGGGCCGGTCCGGCGACCCTGGTCGCCGGGATCGCCCTGCTGGCCGCCGCCGCGATCGGCGCCGACGGCGCCAACGCCCGCGTGGCCGGCATCGCCTTCGGCTGGCGCCAGCCGGTCGCCGCCCTCGTGGTGGCCGCGGCCGCGCTGGCCCCGCTGGGCACCGGCCTCTGGTGGGCGGTGACCGGCGCGGACGGTCCGCTGCACCGTGCCGATGCCAGCCAGGTGCCCGCGTTCGTCGCGGAGGAGGCCGGCACCACCGACCGCGCCCGCACGCTCGTCGTGACGGGGGAGAAGAGCGGTGGAGCCGTCCGCTACACCCTGGTCCGCGGCGCCGGCCTGACGCTCGGCCAGTCCGAGTCCACCGTCGACCCGGCGACCGGCACCCAGGACGGCCTGAACAAGGTGGTCGGCAGCCTGCTGGCCGGCTCCGGCGCGGACCAGGCCGGCGCCCTGTCGGGCTACGGCATCGCGTACGTGGTGGTCGAGCGGCCGGTGATCGACGTGTTCAAGGACGTCCTGGACGCCACCCCCGGTCTGGTCAAGGCCAACGAGGACGGTGCCGCCGCGCTCTGGCAGGTCAACGGCGCCGCGGCGGTCCGCGCGGTGATCACCGCCCCCGGCGCGGCCCCCGTGGTCGTCCCGTCCGGCGTCCGCGACATCGCCACGACCGTCGCGGCCGGCCCGGACGGCCGGGTGCTGCGGCTCGCCGAGAGCGCGTCCCCCGAGTGGAAGGCCACCCTGGACGGCACCGCGCTGGAGCCGACCACGGTCGACGGCTGGGCGCAGGGCTTCAAGCTCCCGGCGGGCGGCGGCAAGCTGTCCGTCACCCGCGAGGCCGGCCTGCTGCACACCGGTTGGATCTGGGCGCAGGTGCTGATCGGGCTGACCATCCTGGTCCTCGCCCTGCCCGGCCGCCGCAGCCACAAGGACGACGACCTGCCCGAGGACGTGGTGGCCGCCGCCGCGCTGGCCGCCGCCGCCCAGGCGCAGGCCCCGGCCCCCGGCAGCCGCCGGGCCCGCCGGATGGCCGAGCGCGGCGAGGGCGCCGAGCCGGGCACCGAGGAGAGCGGGGTGTACGAGGGCGCGGTGCCGCCGCAGCCCGCCGCCGATCCGATGACGGAGGCCGTCCAGGCGGCCGCGGCCGCCCAGGACACCGAGCCGTACACGGACCCGTACCAGACGTACCAGCAGGCCGACCCGTACAGCTACGACCCGTACGCCGCGCAGCAGCCGGCGGCCGCGCCGTACGGCGGCCAGGCCCACGCCCAGCAGGGCTACGAGCAGCAGCAGGCCCACTCCCATCAGGACTTCCAGCAGGCCTACCCCCAAGAGGGTTACGAGCAGCAGCAGGGCTACGAGCAGCCGTACCAGGACCAGCAGTACGGCTACGACCCCTACCAGCAGACGGAGCACCAGCAGCCCTGGGTGCCGGGGCAGCCGCAGGCCGAGCCCTACTACGACCCGAACGACCCCAACGGGACTGGCCGGTACCCGCACCACCACGGATCGGGGAGCTGACCCGCGATGAAGAAGCCCTCCTTCGGGAAGAAGTCCGCGCCCGCCGAGGCCGAGGAGAGCGGTTACCCGCCGCCGGCTCCGGCCGCCGCCCCCGACGCGGACGGCGCCCCGGCGCCGGCCCGCCCCGCCGGGCGCTCGGGCGGCAGCCGCACGACGCAGTCGCTGCTGGCGGCCGCGGCCGTGCTCGCCGTGGTGTTCGGCATCTCCGAGGTCCGTCCGCCGGCCGCCCCCGCGACCGGCGACACCGGCGCCTCGGCGACCACCGCGCAGGTCGAACGGACGGCGGCGGTCTGCCCGCAGCCGCTCCAGGGCCTGACCGGCTCGACCACGCTCACCGCCTACACCCCGCCCGGCACCGGCGCCGCCACCGGCGGGGCCGGCTGGCTCTCCGACGCCAGCGCGCCCGCGACGCCCCCGACCGCGGCCCCGTCGGCCCCGGCCACGCCGTCCGCCCCCGCGACCCCGGCGCCGACCGGCTCGGCCGCCCCCGACAAGGGCGGCGCACCCGCCGACGCCCGGCTGACGCTGGCCAAGCCCGGTACCCCGGTCTCGGCCCCCGCGGCCAACGCCGACACCGCGCCCGGCACCGGGGCCCTCGCCACCGGCGCCCTCGCCCCCGGCTTCACCGTCTCGCAGACCACCACGGTCACCGAGCAGCGCGGCCTCGGCCTGTCCGGCGTCACCTGCACCCCGGCCGGCACCAGCTTCTGGTTCGCCGGGGCCAGCACCGCGGGCGACCGGACGGACTACGTCAGCCTGGTGAACACCGAGTCCTCCGCCGCCGTCGTCGACATCAAGCTCTACGGCGACAAGGGCCCGATCGACAACGACGCCGCCAACGGCATCACCGTCGCCCCCGGCAGCTCCCAGTCGATCCTGCTGCCGACGCTGACCAAGGGTCCGGTCACCGACCTCGCCGTGCACGTGGTGGCCCGCAGCGGCCGGCTCGGCGCGTTCCTGCACGCCGCCGACGGCAGCAAGGGCGCCGACTGGATCCCGTCCTCCGTCGAGCCCGCCCCGACCCAGGTGCTGCCCGGCCTGCCCGCCGACACCTCGGCCGCCCGCCTGGTCGTCTGGGCGTCGCCGGACGACGACGCCGACCTGAAGATCCAGCTCTCCGGCAAGAACGGCTGGTTCACCCCGGCCGGCAACGAGTCCATCCACGTCAAGGCGGGCATGGTCGCCGCCGTCGACCTCGGGAAGGTCACCCGCGACGAGGTGGCCGGGCTGCGGCTGTCGCCCAGCGACGACAAGCACCCCACCCCGGTCGTCGCCGGGGTCCGGATCGACCGGGCCGGCTCCAACGGCAAGTCCGACGCGGCCTGGCTCACCGGCAGTGCCCCGGTCGGCGCCCGCGCCACGGTGGCCGACAACCGGGCCGGCGCGTCCACCCTGTTCCTGACGTCGACCGGCGACGCCGCCACCGTCCACGTCACCGCCTCGGCGGGCAGCAACGGCGGCACCCCGGTGACCAAGGACGTCCAGGTGCCGGCCGGTGCCACGGTCGCCGTCCCGGCCCCCGAGCCCGGCGGGCTGAACGGCTCCTTCGCGCTCACCGTGGAGACCGCCTCCGGCGGCCCGGTGGTGGCCGCCCGGATGCTCGCGATCCCCGCCAAGGACGTGCCGATGTTCACCGTCCAGGCGCTGCGGGACGACCGCAGCACCGTCAAGGTCCCGCAGGCCTCCCAGGACCCGGGCGTCGTCCAGCGCTGACCGCGCGCTCCGGGGGCCCGGCTGCGGGCCCCCGGAGCGTCACTCCTCGTCGTAGCGCGGGTCGATGGCGTCCGGCGACAGGCCGAGCAGCTCGGCGACCTGCTCGATCAGGATCTCGTGCACCAGCGCCGCCCGGTCCTCCCGGGTCTTCGCCCGGATCTCCACCGGCCGCCGGTACACCACGATCTGACTCTTGCGCCCCTGCTTGCCGGGCGACACCCGCCCCAGCGGCACGCCGTCCTCGGAGTCCGCGCCGTCCGCCTCGTGCAGCGGCACCTCCTGGACGGCGAACTCCACCTCGATCAGCTGCGGCCAACGCCGCTCCAGACGCTCCACCGATTCGCGCACGTAGTCGTCGAACAGTTCGGAGCGGGTGAGCGAGATCGGCACCTGGGGCGGTGCCAGCGGGCCGCGCAGCCCCCTGCCGTGCCGGTCGCGGTGCCGGGGTCGGCGCGAGGGTCCCGTCGATGACTGCGGTGCAGAGCTGTCCATATCACTGCCGAGGGTAGTCCTTGGACGGTCGGAAGTGGACCACTCCGGCAGGGAAACGCCCGGGGCGGGGGCGTACGCCGCAACGAGCGGAGCGAGCGGAGCAGTCGAAGGAGCGGCTCCGCGCCGAAGCGCCCCCCGGGCGCGGCGGAGGGGGAGTCCGAGGGGCGCGCGGCGCGACACGTCGCACCACGAGGGCAGGCGGTCTTCGCTCCCCGGCGAGGAGTGCTGTACCGTCCACCCTCGTGAGCTCTGTACGTCGTTGTTCGCGGACCGCGTGCGGCCGGCCGGCCGTCGCGACGCTGACGTACGTCTACGCGGATTCCACCGCCGTCCTGGGCCCGCTCGCCACCTACGCCGAACCGCACTGCTACGACCTGTGCGCCGAGCACGCCGAGCGCCTCACCGCCCCGCGCGGCTGGGAGGTCGTCCGCCTCGCCGCCGAGGCCGGGCCGCTGCGCCGCAGCAGCGACGACCTGGAGGCCCTCGCCAACGCCGTCCGCGAGGCCGCCCGCCCGCAGACCCCCCGTCAGGGCCGCGCCCCCGAGGGCGAGTCCACCGAGGGCGGCCGCCGCGGCCACCTCCGGGTCCTCCGTTCGCCCGACAACTGACGGCTCGCCCCGCACGGGGCGTTCCCCCGGCCCGGGTACGCTGCCCGTCTACCGTCACCGCGTCCCGTCGACCGAACGCGCGGTGACCCCGACGTATCGTGAACGATCAGCACAGAGACCAGGGTGGAGCCGCAGTGCGCGACCTCAAGCAGCTCGTGAAGGCGTACGACGTCCGAGGCGTCGTCCCGGACCAGTGGGACGAGAGCCTGTCCCGGGCCTTCGGCGCGGCCTTCGTCCAGGTCACCGGTGCGACCGCGATCGTGGTCGGCCACGACATGCGGCCCTCCTCCCCGTCGCTCAGCCGGGCCTTCGCCGAGGGCGCCGCGGCCTACGGCGCCGACGTCGTGCAGATCGGCCTCTGCTCGACCGACCAGCTCTACTACGCCAGCGGCAAGCTCGACCTGCCCGGCGCGATGTTCACCGCGAGCCACAACCCGGCCCAGTACAACGGCATCAAGCTGTGCCGGGCCGGCGCCGCCCCGGTCGGCCAGGACACCGGCCTCTCCGAGATCCGCGAGCTGGTCGAGTCCTGGACCGGCGAGGACGACGCCGTCACCGTCCCGGCCAAGGACGTCAAGCCCGGCGCGCTCTCCGAGCAGGAGACCCTGCGCGGCTACGCCGACCACCTGCTCGGCCTGGTCGACCTCACCGCGATCCGCCCGCTGAAGGTCGCCGTCGACGCGGGCAACGGCATGGGCGGCCACACCGTGCCGACCGTCTTCGACGGCCTGCCGATCGAGCTCGTCCCGATGTACTTCGAGCTGGACGGCACCTTCCCCAACCACGAGGCCAACCCGCTCGACCCCAAGAACCTGGTCGACCTGCAGGCGAAGGTCCGCGAGGTCGGCGCCGACCTCGGCCTCGCCTTCGACGGCGACGCCGACCGCTGCTTCGTCGTCGACGAGCGCGGCGAGCCGGTCTCCCCGTCCGCGATCACCGCCCTGGTCGCCGCCCGCGAGATCGCCCGCGCCCAGGCCGCCGGCGAGGCCGAGCCGACGATCATCCACAACCTGATCACCTCCTGGACCGTCCCCGAGGTGGTCCGCGAGCTCGGCGGCACCCCGGTGCGCACCCGCGTCGGCCACTCCTTCATCAAGCAGGAGATGGCCGTCACCGACGCCGTCTTCGGCGGCGAGCACTCCGCCCACTACTACTTCCGCGACTTCTGGCGCGCCGACACCGGCATGCTCGCCGCCCTGCACGTGCTCGCCGCCCTCGGCGGGCAGCCGGGCACGCTGTCCGCGCTCACCGCCGAGTACGACCGCTACGCGGCCTCCGGCGAGATCAACAGCACCGTCGCCGACCAGGCCGACCGCTCGGCCGCCGTCCGCGCCGCCTACGCCGGCCTGGAGGGCACCACCGTCGACGAGCTGGACGGCCTCACCGTGGCCGGCCCGGACTGGTGGTTCAACCTGCGCGCGTCCAACACCGAGCCGCTGCTGCGCCTGAACGTCGAGGCCAAGGACCCGGCGAAGATGGCCGAGCTGCGCGACGGCGTCCTCGCGATCGTCCGCGCCTGACGCGCCCCGGGCGCCGACGCGCCCGAGCCGGAGCGCCGGGGGGGCCGGGGGGGGGGGGGGGGGCGGGGGGGGGCCCCCCCCCCGCCGCGCCACCTCCCGACTCTTGGAGAGCCCCTTGAAGCTCGAATCCTTCCTGCTGGAGATCCTGGTCTGCCCGCAGTGCCGGGCCGCGCTCGCCGAGTCCGGCACCGAGGAGCAGCCCGAGCTGGTCTGCACCGGTACGGACTGCGGCCTCGCGTACCCGGTCCGCGACGGCATTCCGGTCCTCCTGGTGGACGAGGCCCGCCGCCCGGCCTGATCCTTGGGGGCGAAGCCCCGCACCGCCAGCTCAGCGCCCCGCCAGTCCAGCGCACCGCCAGCCCAGCGCCCCGCCAGCTCAGCGCCCCCAGGACCGCAGCCGACCGCAGCCGGAGGACCGCCGCATGCTCGACGACACCCTGCTCGACGACCCGGCCGCCCTCCAGCGCGCCGACCGAGACCGCGCCCTGCTCGCGCTGGCCGGCTCCGGCGCGCGGGTGCGCACCGCGCTGCGGCTCGCCGACGCGGCCGGCCTCGACCGGCTGCGGCCCGACGGCCGCCCGCGCGCCGTCCTCGTCGCCGGGCACGGCAGCGCCCTGACCGCGGGCGAGATCCTCGCCGCGCTGGCCGGCACCGGCAGCCTCGTCACCCCGCTGCCGCCCGCCGACGCCACCGCCCCGCGCGCCGACCGGGCCGGCGCCCCGCCCGTCTTCACCGCCGGGCTCGGCTGGCAGCTGCCCGGCTGGGCCGGACCGCTCGACCTGCTGGTGATCAGCTCCGCCGACGGTGACGAGCAGGGCCTGATCGGCCTCGCCGAGCAGGCCTACGCGCGCGGCTGCGCGATCGTCGTCACCGCGCCCGAGGGCAGCCCGCTCGCCGCGGCGGCGCTCCAGGTGCGGGCCCTTCCGCTCCCGTACGTGCCGTCCGCGCGGCCCGAGGACGAGCCGCCGGCCGAGCGCGCCGCCGAGCCGGACCTGCCCGCCGAGGACCCGGGTGCGCTGTGGGCCCACCTGACCCCGATGCTCGCGCTCGCCCAGAAGATCGGCGTCACCCAGCTGCCGTACGACGCGCTCCCGGCCACCGCCGACCTCCTCGACGCGTCGGCCGTCCGCTGCCGCCCAGACGCCGCCGCCTACACCAACCCGGCCAAGGGCCTGGCCGCCAGGCTGGCCGGGACCGTCCCGCTGCTGTGGGCGGAGGGGGCCGTCGCCGGGGCCGTCGTCACCCGCTTCGCCGCGCAACTGGCCGACCGGGCCGGCCGCCCGGCGCTGCCCGGACTGCTGCCGCAGGTGCTCACCGCGCACCGGGGCATGTTCACCGGCCAGCTGGGCGCGGGCGCCGACCCGGACGACTTCTTCCGCGACCGCGTCGACGAGCCGGACCCGCTGCACCTCCAGGTCCTGCTGCTGCGGCACGTCCCGGGCACGCCCGGCGGCCCGCTGGACGAGGACGAGGGCCCGGCCGAGGTGCCGGAGGACGACGAGGGCCCGCGCGCCTTCGGCGTCTCCCGGGCGCACCGCCTCGCCGCCGCCCACGACGTCCGGCTCACCGAGTACGCCAGCGCCCGGCCCGAGCCGCTGCACGCGCTCGCCGACCTCGTCGCGCTGACCGACTTCGCCGCCGTCTACCTGGGACTCGCCGCCGCGCAGTCGTAGGGAGCAGGCGCGGGAGAGGCGCACGCTACGGTGAGCGCATGAGTGCAGAGGGTGGGACGAAAGCGCTGATCGCGGCGCTGTCGGCGAACCTGGCGATCGCGGTGGCCAAGTTCACCGCCTTCGGCTTCACCGGGTCGTCGTCGATGCTGGCCGAGGGCGTCCACTCGGTGGCCGACTCCGGCAACCAGGTGCTGCTGCTGATCGGCGGCAAGCGGGCGCGCCGGGCGGCCGACGAGGAGCACCCGTTCGGGTACGGCCGCGAGCGCTACGTCTACGGCTTCCTGGTGGCCATCGTGCTGTTCAGCGTCGGTGGCCTCTTCGCGGTCTACGAGGGCTGGCACAAGGTGCGCCACCCGGAGGCGCTGGACTCCTGGGGCTGGGCCGTCGGCGTGCTGGTGTTCGCGATCGCGATGGAGGGCTGGTCCTTCCTCACCGCGATGCGCGAGTCGGCGAAGGCCAAGGGCGGCCAGGGCTGGGTGCAGTTCATCCGCACCGCGAAGGCGCCGGAACTGCCCGTGGTGCTGCTGGAGGACACCGGCGCGCTGATCGGCCTGGTGCTCGCGCTGCTCGGCGTGTCGCTCACCGTGATCACCGGCGACGGCGTCTGGGACGGCGTCGGCACCCTGTGCATCGGCGTCCTCCTGGTGCTGATCGCCGTGGTGCTCGCTCTGGAGACCAAGTCGCTGCTGCTCGGCGAGTCCGCCGACCGCGAGTCGGTGGCCCGCATCCGCGCGGCCCTGGTCGACGGGGACGCGGTCACCGGCGTGATCCACATGCGCACGCTCCACCTCGGCCCCGAGGAACTGCTGGTCGCCGCCAAGATCGCGGTCAACGCGGAGGACAGCGCCGCCCGGGTCGCGGCCGCCATCGACGCCGCCGAGGAGCGGGTGCGCGCGGCCGTCCCGATCGCCCGGGCGATCTACCTGGAGCCGGACGTGTACAGCGCGGCCAAGGCCGCGGCCGGAGCCGACCCGGCGGCCACGCCCGGCGGGCCGGGCCCCGAAAATCCGTAACCGGGAACGGCCGGTGGGTCACCGGTGTAGATTCGTCACCAGAGCCAGAACGTCGCTGCTGATGGCGGTCGATCGGCGGTCCGCACCCGTAGGGTGTGCCCCGGTCGAGGGAGAGAGGTCCTCCGACGGTTTGTGCTGCGCACAGGGAGCCGGTCCGGTACAGCGGGCCCGGCCGCCCCGGCGTGGCCGTGCACCCTCGTACGGCACCGCCGCGCTGCGACGCACACCCAGGACCTTGGCCTTGCCCCACCCCATCAGCGAGGAGCAGACGCATGTCGACCGACATCACCGGTGACTTCAAGGTCGCCGACCTTTCCCTGGCGCCGTTCGGCCGCAAGGAGATCCAGCTCGCCGAGCACGAGATGCCCGGCCTCATGTCGATCCGCGCCGAGTACGCGGCGTCGCAGCCGCTGGCCGGCGCCCGCATCACCGGCTCGCTGCACATGACCGTGCAGACCGCGGTGCTGATCGAGACCCTGACCGCGCTGGGCGCCGAGGTCCGCTGGTGCTCGTGCAACATCTTCTCCACCCAGGACCACGCGGCCGCGGCCATCGCGGTCGGCCCGGAGGGCACCCCGGAGAACCCGCAGGGCGTCCCGGTCTTCGCCTGGAAGGGCGAGACGCTGGAGGAGTACTGGTGGTGCACCGAGCAGGCGCTGACCTGGCCGGACGGCAAGACCCCGAACATGATCCTGGACGACGGCGGTGACGCCACCCTCCTGATCCACAAGGGCGTCGAGTTCGAGAAGGCCGGTGCCGCTCCGGACCCGTCCACCGCGGACAACGACGAGTTCCGGATCATCCTGGAGCTGCTGAACCGCACCCTGAAGGACACCCCGAACAAGTGGACCGAGGTCGCCGCCACCATCAAGGGCGTGACCGAGGAGACCACCACCGGTGTGCACCGGCTGTACGAGATGCACCGTGACGGCCAGCTGCTGTTCCCGGCGATCAACGTCAACGACTCGGTGACGAAGTCGAAGTTCGACAACAAGTACGGCTGCCGCCACTCGCTCATCGACGGCATCAACCGCGCCACCGACGTCCTGATCGGCGGCAAGGTCGCCGTCGTCTGCGGCTACGGCGACGTCGGCAAGGGCTGCGCGGAGTCGCTGCGCGGCCAGGGCGCCCGTGTCATCGTCACGGAGATCGACCCGATCTGCGCGCTGCAGGCGGCGATGGACGGCTACCAGGTCGCCACGCTGGATGACGT
Source organism: Kitasatospora sp. NPDC059722 (assembly GCF_042733235.1). Taxonomy (NCBI): domain Bacteria; kingdom Bacillati; phylum Actinomycetota; class Actinomycetes; order Kitasatosporales; family Streptomycetaceae; genus Kitasatospora; species Kitasatospora sp. NPDC059722. The sequence goes on along the minus strand of NZ_JBHWGD010000018.1, from coordinate 5,772 downwards.
CGTCGAGACCGCCGACATCTTCATCACGACCACGGGCAACAAGGACATCATCATGGCCTCCCACATGGCCCGGATGAAGCACCAGGCGATCGTGGGCAACATCGGCCACTTCGACAACGAGATCGACATGGCCGGTCTGGCCAAGCTCGACGGCGTCGTGAAGACCGAGGTCAAGCCGCAGGTCCACGAGTGGCGCAAGGCCGACGGCCGGACGATCATCGTGCTGTCCGAGGGCCGTCTGCTGAACCTGGGCAACGCGACCGGTCACCCGTCGTTCGTGATGTCCAACTCCTTCGCGAACCAGACGATCGCGCAGATCGAGCTGTTCACGAAGACCGAGCAGTACCCGATCGGCGTGTACGTGCTGCCGAAGCACCTGGACGAGAAGGTCGCGCGTCTGCACCTGGACGCGCTGGGCGTGAAGCTCACGACCCTGACCCAGGAGCAGGCCGACTACATCGGCGTCCCGGTCGAGGGCCCGTACAAGGCGGAGCAGTACCGCTACTGATGCGGTGACAGTCGTACGCCGGGGGGGGGGCCCCCCCCCCGGCGGGCCGCCCCCCCCCCCGCGGGGGGGGGCCGCCCGGGGTGTCCGCCGGGCGGCCGGGGGCCGGGATGGCAACCCCGGGGCTGCCCCCACCGCCG
>NZ_JBHWGD010000018.1:0-5117 GCF_042733235.1 Kitasatospora sp. NPDC059722 | reverse complement strand
GCGCCCCCGGCGGCGCCCCCCAAAAGGGGCCCCCCTCACACTCTAGGAGGGTTCCAACCCCCCCCCCGGGGGCCGCCCCCCCCCCCGGGGGGCCCCCCCCCCCCGGCGCGTTCGGACGTCCGTCAGCGGATGACGTCGGTCGTCCAGGTCGACGGGTCGACACCGGTGGGGTGCACCATCCGGGTCAGGCCCTCCAGGCCACCGAACTTGTCGAGCAGCGGCTTGCTGCCACCTTCGGTCGTCGCGCAGATCTGCAGACCCTGCTCCTCCCGGCAGACCGTTTCGGACTTCCCGAACTCCAGCTTGCCCGCGGGGGCCACGATGAAGGCGATGGTCATCTCGCCGACGGAGAAGGCGGCTCCCGCACTCCACGGCTGCCCGGCCGCAGGACGGCTCAGATCGGCCTGGCTCGGCCGGAGGCCCTCCGGCAGTCCCGACAGCCAGAACGGCAGCGCGGCGGGCCACTCGCCGGTCTGGACGTCGGCCGCGATCCGGAGCAGCACGTCGTCGGGCACCTCGCCGCCGCGCGGGCGGTTCGACACCAGCTGCGCCCAACGGCCGGAAGCGGTCTGCCAGCACAGGATGCGCCGACCGCTGTCGAACGTCGGATGGGTCGGATCGGTGATCCAGTACGCGGTCCGGCCGTTGACGGGGGGCGCCGGGTCCTTCTCCGGCTTCGACTGCGATGTCTCGGTCAACCGGGGCTCGGCACCGGCCGGATGGACGAGGAGGTCCAGCCGCCGCCCCGACGGGCCGCCCTGGCCGGCCTTGGTGACGACCGTCGATCCGTCCGCCAGGTACCCGACGTCGCGAGCCGGGTCCAGCCAGTCGGGGAGCCAGCCGAACCTGCCGCTGATGATCAGCGGATTGGTGGGGCTGCCGACCGGCTCGCCGGGGGTGGGGGCCGCGGATTCCCGGGGAGTGCCGGCGGGCAGCAGTTGGGTCGCGTGCAAACCCCCTCCGGGCGCCAGCAGGAGGGCGGCCGTGACCGTGGCCGCTGTCATGGCGGCCAGCGCGCCGACCGCCGCCTGGCGCCGGCGGCGCAGGCGGGCCCGTCCCCGGGAGATGGACGTCGCGACGTCGAAGGCCGCCGGTGGGGCCGGCGCGTCGGCCAGGGCCGTCAGGTGGGCGGCCAGCTCGTCGTGATCGTTGATGGTCATGGCGTCCTCTCTGCGACGGCGGGGCGGGCGACGAGCCTGGTCCTGAGGGCGTCCAGGCCGCGTGAGCTCTGGCTCTTCACGTTGCCGGGGGAGCAGCCCAGGGCCTCTGCGGCCTGGTCGACGGTCAGGTCGCAGTAGTAGCGCAGGACGACCGTGGCGCGCTGGCGCGGCGGCAGTGCCGCCAGGGCCTGGCGGAGGTCCAGCGAGGCGTCCAGGTCGATGCTGTCGGCGACGGTCTCGGGCGTGGTCTCCCGGCGGACCGTGCGGCGCCACCACGAGGTGCGCTGCTCGCCGAGGAACACGTTGACCAGCACCCGCCGGGCGTAGCCGTCCAGGTTCTCCACCCGCTTGGCCCGCGACCAGTTCACGTACAGCTTGGTGATGGTCTCCTGCACCAGGTCGTCGGCCCGGTGCCAGTCCCCGCACAGCAGATAGGCGACCTTCCGCAGCCAGCCGCTCCTGGAGGCCACGTACTCCGTGAACTCCGCGTCGTGTGTCTGCTTCGCCATCCGCACCCCCCTTCATCGTGTCGGCGGCGTCTCTCCCGCGCCGTCCGCCTCCCTAATGCGGGCACTGCTCCGGAAGGTTGCATGCCGGCCGGTCGGAGGCGTCCACGTAGGCTTCGGGCATGCCCAACGGCCGGTACTCGCTCCACGACACCCATGACCACGTGCTGCTCGGCGAGGAGCGGTTCAGCTGCGCTCCCGGGCCGGCCGGCTGGCGGTACGTCTCCAAGACCTACGCCCCGGACGGCCGGGTGACCGGCACCGTCGACCTCACGCTGGACTCGCGCGCCCGGCCGCTGCGGATGGAACTGCGGGCGGGCGGGTGGCAGGTCCGCGGCGGCGCGGTGGACGGGGTGGCGTGGGTGCGTACGGACGCGGCCGACCCGGGCGGCGAGCACGCGGTGGAGGGGCACGACCGGGCCCACGGGTTCACCGGGCGCTCGCCGGCCTTCCTGGTCGCGACCGCCCGCCTGCTGCGGCTGCGGGAGGGGGCGAGCGCCCGGGTGCGGCTGGTGGCGTTCACCGAGCCGGTGCTGGCGCCGCGCACCTTCGACCAGGGCTGGTTGCTGGAGGGGACCAACACGCACGACACGGATTCCGGTCCGCTGCTCGTCGAGCGGTACCAGGTGGCGGACCTGGAGACCGGGGAACAGCAGGTGGTGCACCTCGCCGGGGACGTGGTGCTGTCGGCGGACGGGATCGAGCTGGAGGAGCTGGAGTCGCCGCCGAACGCCTGGCCGGTGGAGTTCGGGGGGTAGGCCGCGGGTCAGGCGGGTGGGGCGAAGCCCATGTCGTTGGGCTGGGGGGTGGCGGCCGGTGCCGGCGGCGCCGGCGGTGCCGGTGGTGCGGTCAGCGGGGCGGGGGCTGCGGCGGCCGCCGCGGGCATCGACGGCTGCGGGGTCTGAGGGCCTTGGGCGGTCGGCGGGGCCTGTGGGGTCGGCAGGGCCTGTGGGGTCTGTGGGGCTGCCGTCGGCCGGTAGCCCTCGGCGCGTGTCCACTCCCGACGCTGACGTTCGGTGAGCACGGCGCCGAGGTAGGCGGCCGGGTGCACTCCCGGTGGCACGTCGTGGGACGTCCTGGCGGCGAGGTCGGCGGCCAGCCTGGCGGACAACCGGTGCGCCACGGCCTGGTCCAACTGGCCTATCCTTCCCAGTAGTTGGCGGATCGCGAGCCACAGCGGCTCGGGGACGGCCGACAGGTCCATCGCGCGGAGCTCGTGCCCCATCGACTGCAGCAGCTGCGGGTGCACCGGTGGCAGGGCGACCGCCGTCCCGCCGCCGCCCGGGGCGCGCTCGCGGACCACCAGCGTCCCGGCGAAGATGTCGCCCAGCCGCTTGCCCTCCGAGTTCACCACCGAGCAGATCACGGCGGGCGCGCCGCTCAGCGTGATCAGCTCGAAGAAGCCGGTCAGGCCGCGCACCAGCGCGTGCCGGAACCGCACCGGACCGCCGTCGCCGCGGACCACCCGCAGACCGAGCGCGGCCTTGCCGAGTGAACGGCCGTGGCTGAACGTCTCGACCATCACCGGCACGCCGACCAGGAAGAACACCATCAGCCCGAGCAGGATGGCGGTCAGCGCGGCGCCGTCGAGGCCCGAGAGGGCGACGCTGAGGACCAGCGAGGTGATCAGCAGGGCGGCGAACTCCACGGCCAGGTCGAGCGCGACGGCCAGCGCCCGGCTCGGAAGCTTCGCCGCGCGCAGGTCGAGGACGACCGCCTCACCGGTCACCAGGTCGCTCAAGACACCCGTCCGTTCACGCTCGTCGAGGTCGCGGAGGCGGATGGACGCCGTGGCGCGGAAAATCCCGGACCGGCCCCCGCGACCCACCTGCTGCCGTCCGATCCGCAGTCGCCAACATACGGCGCCCGGCGCTCGGACGGGAAGTGAGATCCCGGGGGCCACGGCGTCGGTCCGTCCTGGCATGCTGGGCCCGCACGTGTCCGTACGTCTTCGCCCGCCCGACCTGCCCGACCGCCCCGCGTGTGTGCGGCCGCCCCGTGCGCCCCGCGCCTCGCGTCGACCATGGAGCCGCCGCATGGACCTGGACGTCTTCGTCGCCACCCACCAGGGGGAGTGGAACCGGCTGGACGCCCTCGCCCGCAAGCGCCGGCTCAGCGGAGAAGAGGCGGACGAACTGGTCACCCTGTACCAGCGGGCCACCGGCCACCTGGCCAAGGTGCAGGCCGCCGCGCCCGACCCGACACTGGTGAGCCGGCTGACCGCGCTGGTCTCCCGCGGGCGGGCCGCCGTCACCGGCACCCGCAGCAGCGGTTGGCGGGACGTGGCGCGGTACTACACGGTGAGCTTCCCGGCGGCCCTGTACCGGTCCCGCCGGTGGTGGCTGCCGATCGCGGTCGTCTCGCTGGTCGCCACCGCGGTGATCGCCTGGTGGGTCGCCAACCACCCCGAGGTCCGCAACAGCCTCGCCTCGCCCGAGATGCTGCGCCAGATGACCCGCCCCGGTGGCGAGTACGAGGCGTACTACTCGGACCGCCCCGCGAGCTCGTTCGCGGCCCAGGTCTGGACGAACAACGCCATGGTCGCCGTCAAGTGCCTGTTGTTCGGGATCGCGCTGGGCATCCCCGTGATCTTCGTGATGTGGTCGAACGTCCTCAACCTCGGCGCGGGCATCGGCCTGATGGCCTCGGCGGGCCGACTCGACGTCTTCCTCGGCCTGCTCATCCCGCACGGCCTGCTGGAGCTGACCGCCGTCTTCGTCGCCGGCGGGCTCGGCATGCGCCTCGGCTGGACGGTGATCGACCCGGGTCCGCGCACCCGGACGACGGCGCTCGCGGAACAGGGCCGTTCCATCATCGGCATGGCCATCGGCATGGCGACGGTGCTCGCGGTCTCCGGCATCCTCGAAGCCTTCGTGACCCCGTCGGGCCTGCCCACCTGGGCGCGCATTTCGATCGGCGTCGTCGCGGAGACCGCCTTCCTGCTCTATGCCCTGGTGCTCGGGAAGAAGGCCGCGGCGGACGGCGAGACCGGAGACCTGGACGCGGCCGACCGGGCGGACCTTCAGCCGGTCGCCGCGTGAGGCGGATGTGATCACCAGGCCTCTGACCTGCTACTCTTCTCGCATCCCGGCCGGACCATTGACGTGGCACCGGTGGGCTAGTAGGTTTGAACGGTTGGGACTGACTGGACAACGGTCGGGCCCGGGCGTTAGTGTCTACGACACCGCCAAATCGAGGCGAGCGCGTTTCACGAAATGCGCGCCCTCCGACGAAGCAAATCCCGCGAACTGCGCAGTACGAAAGCTTTGATAAGCTTCGGAGCGAAGTTGCAGGAAATCCCCCCAGTGGGAATCGGATGAAAGAAACTCCGGGAAAACGGAGCGGAAAACATCTGGTAAGCTGGAAACACGAAAGAACGAAGCGCCCGGAGGGCCCGCTGGAAGGCGGCTCGAAGGAAGCGTCCGTTCCTTGAGAACTCAACAGCGTGCCA
>NZ_JBHWGD010000017.1:143478-147102 GCF_042733235.1 Kitasatospora sp. NPDC059722 | reverse complement strand
GCCTGGCCGCCGCCCGCGCCCGCAGCGCCGCCGCCGAGGCCACCCGCGCCGCCAACGCCACCGTCGCGATCGCGGCCCAGGCCGCCGCCGCGGCCGGCGACGCCCAGCGCGCAGCCAACGACGCGGCCGCGCACGCCGAAGCGGCCGCCACCGCGGCCGAGCAGGCCCGCCAGCACGCCAGTGACGCCTCGAACTGGGCCAACGTCGCGAAGGCCGCCGCCACCGCGGCCGACGCCGACGCCACCTCGGCCGACAACTCCGCCAAGCAGGCGCACAAGGTCACCGACATCGCCCGCGCCTCCGACCAGGAGCGCCTGGACGAGCAGCAGGCCGTCGAGATGGCCGCCGCCGACGAGGCCTCCCGCGAGGCCGACCTCAAGGCGAGGACCGCGGCCTGGGAGTCCGGCAAGGTCACCCAGTTCGCCGCCGACACCGACCAGCTGATCAAGGACGCCACCGCGTCCGGCGTCGACGCGAAGACCGCCGTCCTCAAGGGCCGTCAGGCCGCGCTGCGCCTGCTGGACGCCGGCGGTCCGTGGACCAAGGCCGCCGCCCAGACGGCCCTGGAGGGTGACGACAGCGCCGTCCAGGCGTTCCTGAGCAGCACGCTGTCCGTCGCCCGCGACCGGGACGACCGCACCAGCGTCATGGCCATCGCCCAGGCGCCGGGCAAGCTGGAGAAGCGCCTGGCCGCGGAGACCGCCTCGGTCGGCACCGCCGACCAGGTGCGCGCGTTCCTCGCCACCGGCCAGTACCCGGGCAAGGACGACGACGACCGCGTCGCCCTCTCCCAGATCATGGCCAACGGCGGCCCCGGCGTGAAGGCCGAGGCCGGCAAGGCCCTGGACGGCACGATCGACGACGTCCGCGCCTTCCTGACGGTCGGCCAGTTCAAGGCCCGCGACGACGACAACCGCGTCCTGGTCACCCAGGCCCTGGCCAGTGGCGGTCCCGAGGTCAAGGCGGCCGCCCAGGCCGTCCTGTCCGGACCCGCCGACCGGCTCGTGCCGTTCCTGCAGACCGGGATCCTGAAGGCCCAGCAGCGCGACGCCGTCACGGCCGCCCACGTGGCGACCATCGCGGCCTACCTCGCCACCATCGACGGCTCGGTCGCCCAGGCGCGCCAGTACGCGGCCCAGGCCGGGCAGTCCTACGCCACCGCCAGCAACCTGGCCGACCAGGCGGCGGGCTACGCCAACCAGGCCAGCCAGTCCGCGCAGGCCGCCCAGGGCTTCGCCAACCAGGCCGCGCAGTCGGCCCAGGCCGCCCAGGCCAGCGCCCAGCAGGCCGCCCAGTACGCCCAGCAGGCCCAGGCGTCGGCGGCCTCCGCCAACGCCGCGGCCCGCAGCGCCGGCGTCTCCGCGGCCGCGGCCACCGGCTACGCCGCCCAGGCCCAGCAGTACGCGGCCACCGCGAAGGCGGCGTCCGACCAGGCCCAGGCCAGCGCCGCGGCCGCCCAGCAGAGCGCCGCCGAGGCCGCCAAGGCCGCCGCCGACGCCCAGGCCGCCGTCTTCCAGAAGCAGCAGGCCGAGGCGGCCAACGCCCAGGTCCCGGCCGGCACTGCCGGCACCGACGGAAGCGGTGTCAGTGGAGACCGGGCCTACTACATCGAGGTCGTCCCGCACGACGATGTGAAGCAGGAGATCGTCAAGGACGACATGTCCAAGTGCATCACCGACGACCCCGGCACCATCGGCGGGTGGCTCTTCGGTGACTCCAAGACCTGGCACAACAACGCCGCCGGGCAGCAGGTCTGCACCGTCCCGGTGAAGGTCAAGGTCACGGGCACCGTCGACTACGTCATGCGCACCTGCCCCGAGGCCGGGCTCAGCCTCGACGCCTGCAAGGGCAAGTACAGCGTCTGGGACACCGTCGTCCTCAACACCACGACGCTCGACGGCAAGACCGCGTACGACTCCACCATCGAGCTCAGCTACTCCGAGTACGCCCAGCACTACAAGGTCTACTGCGGTCCGGAAGGCGGGTGCGCGACCGGGGACAGCTCCAGGCTGCTCCTCCACCTGCTGACCGACGACTTCGTCAAGTGCTTCAACAACCCCGGCCTGAACGCCTCCTGCGCCTGGGCGGCGGCGACCTTCGCCCCCGTCGGCAAGCTCGCCGAAGCCGGCAAGGGCATCATCGCCTTCCGCTTCGCCCTCGAGACCGGCGTCGGCATCGAGGACGCCAAGCTCGCCCTCCAGGCGACGCTCAACGGCTACAGCCAGGCCACGATCAACAGCCTGACCAGCGTGGCCGACGCCGTCACCAAGTTCCGCGGGACCCTGAAGGACGGCGTCGGCACCGAGGCGGCCCTCGCGGCCCTGCGCAACAACCCCAACGCCGACCGCGCCCTCATCCAACGACTGGAGCTCGAGGCCAAGCTCGGGGACGCCGCACGTACGGCATGCCGCGTCAACAGCTTCCCGGCCGGCACCATGGTGGTCATGGGGGACGGCGGGACCCGACCGATCGAGACCCTGCGCACGGGTGACACCGTGCTCGCGGCAGACCCTGTCGCGGGCACCAGCGGCCCGCGTACGGTGACCGCCACCATCCGCACCCCGGACGACCGCGAGTTCACCGAACTGACGGTCCGCCACACCGACGGCAGCTCTGGTGCCGTCACCGCGACCGATCACCACCCGTTCTGGGTCGAGTCGACCCGGACCTGGACCGATGCGGCCGCCGTCCACCCCGGTGACACCCTGCGCACCGACACCGGGGCTGCCGTCCAGGTCTCCTCCGTCCGGCACTGGACCGGACTCGAGCCCGCGTACAACCTGACCGTCAAGGACCTCCACACCTACTTCGTGCTGGCCGGAAACGCCCCGGTCCTGGTGCACAACACCCTTCCCTGCGACAGCTTCACCGGGATCTACGCCGGCGGCAGCACCGTCCTCGCCGAGCTCAAGGACGGAAAGCTGACCATGGCGATCGAGAAGGGCGCGGACGAGAGCATCGCCGTGCCCGGTGGCAAGATGTTCGAGGATGTCATGGCCCATTTCGGCGCCGACAACGTCGCGGCTTTCGAGGCGAAGTGGGTTCCCTCCATGCCGACCAACCTCGATGCGTTCAACGCCAACCTCCTGAAGGGGATGTCCATGGAGGATGCCGCCCGGAACACCTTCACCGGCTACATGTGCTCCAAGTACGGGTTGACGGAGGTCAATGTGAACGAGGCCGCCCTCAAGGGCGTAAAGGGGAGCTACACCAACGCGGAACCGATCTTCTCCAGGCCGAAGGGGTGAGTCGTGTCGGCGGAAAAGCATGAGCTCGAAGAGCTCGTGGCCGGGGGTGCGCCCTTCATGGACGTGCTCGAGTTCGTCAGGACATCACTGCCGGACGAGCTGACACCGGTTCGCTTCCTCTTGGCCGTGCAGGACGAACTCGGCATCTCGTTCACCGAGACCCGGACGGTGCTGGAGTTCTTCGACCCTCAGCTGCAGCCTCTCGTGGATCTGAAGGAAATCGACGGCCGCTGGAACGAGATCGTCCAGCGGTGGGCTTCAAAGGGAACACGGGCATGACGTCGACATCGCTCGTGCTTCCTTGAGCATCTGACGGCCTGAGCAGGCCGACCACCTTCGGGCGCGCAGCCGGTGCGGATCACGCACCGGCCATTCA
>NZ_JBHWGD010000017.1:141474-143468 GCF_042733235.1 Kitasatospora sp. NPDC059722 | reverse complement strand
GGGGCGGCGCGGCGCCCGCCCCCCGGGGGGGGGCGCCGGGGGGGCGCCCCGCCCCCCGCCCCCCCCCCGCCCTCGCGTTTGCCCCCGGTGGTGGGGCCACACAGGATCCGGCCCGGCGACGGGACATAATCACGCCATGGGCAACGACATCACCCGCACAGTGGACGGCCTGTGCGAGGCCGAGGACTCGGACGTCTCCGTACTGCGCGCCGAGGTCGAATCGCGGGTCGCCACCGGCGAGTTCGGCTGGGCCGGCGACCTCGCCGCGGAACTCGCCGCCCGGACCGCCGCGGGAGAGGACCGCAAGGGGCACTGCGCCGCGGTCCTGTACTGGACGCTGAACGCCCTGGCCGCCCGCCCCGGGGCGGAGAGCCTGCGCGCCCTGGTGCGCGTGCTGGACTCGCCGCACCAGAGCGTCTCCCCGCGCTACCTGGCCGCGGTCGTGGCCCACGGGCACCGCATCGAGGACATCGCCGACGTGGTGTTCGACCAGGTGCCCGAGGCCGCCCAGGCCCGCGAGTTCGCGGCCTGCCTGCTCCACGAGACGGTGCTCGTCTCCGACGCGGTCAACGGCTACCCCGCGCTGCGCGCCTTCGCCGACACCCTCGTGGCCGAGGGCCACCCCCTCGCCGTGCTGCCACTGGACCTGCTGCCCGAGGAACACGGGCTGCGGCGCCCCGCGGACGCCGCGGACGACTGGACCTGGACGGTTCCCCCCGTGTGGCCGGAGCCGGGCGACGCGCTGGAGACCACGCCGGCGATGCGGCAGCGGACGGCCGACGCCGATCCCACCGAGACCGGCGTGCCCGCGACCGTGGAGGCCATGGGCGCGGCCGTCGCCCACTGGCTCGCCCAGTCCAACGGGAAGATCGCCGCCCAGGAGTTCTGGCTCCCGGACCCGGTCACGCCCGAGGACGTCCCGGCGCTCCTCGCCCTCCTGCCGCTCACCCCTTGGCCCGCGGACGAGGCCCCGGCCAGGCTCCACCCGTCGAGCCCCGACCTCGCGCTGCGCACCCTGCTCACCGCCGCGCTGCGCGCACCGGCCTACGGCCACGGCTGCTACGGCGCCTACGGCAGGCTCGCCGCCTGGCGCTCCCTGGCCGCCCTGACCGCCGGCCCCGCCAACGCGCCGATCGCCGAGACCGCCGACCGGGTGCGGCAGACCAGCTGGTTCCGCATCGGCACCGCCTCCGCCCCCTGGTTCCACAACGTCGCCTGGGACCTCGCCCTGGCCGCCCTGCGCCCCGGCGGCCAGGAGTTCGCGGTCCTGGCCGCCACCGACACCGACTGACCGCGGCCGTCCGGCCGACGGGTGTCGCGACGTCAATAGCCCTGCGCGGCAACGCCGGGCCATCGTTGCCGACGGCCGCCCACATCACCGTGAACAACCCGGCCTGTTTCACCGCGGCCGACGTCGCGGAGAACCAGCAGGTGCTCGCGGCCGCCGGCCGGTAGTCCGCGGCAAGGCGTCCCGGGGGTCGGCGCCGAAGAGAAAGAGCCCGCGCCGGGGCCCTGGCCGGCCGCCCGGGAGCGGGCCCGGTCGGGTGACCTGTACATGATGCCGTAATCACGTTGTGACAGGGGGTACCTGGTTCGTCCCCGTCCAGGTGTGGTGGGATGTGCCCCGTTGCCGGGCGACGGGCCTGGTGGTGGGCGCTGAGGGGGCGGTGCGTGGTGAGGAGTGGATGGCTGCTCGGGCTGGACGGGGACGCGGCGCGGGTCGCGGGTCTGGGTCTGGTCCGGCTGGCGGCGGACGAGTGGGCGGGCGGGCCGGACGGGGCCGCCGAAGGGTCCACCGGGGCCGCCGCATGGCTGTGGCACGTGCGGGCGGCGTCGTTCGCGGACACGTGGCTGGCCTACGGCGAGTCGCCGGCGCCCGGGCTGCGGGTACCGGCCGGGGCGGTGCTGGAGTCGCTCGCCCGCCGGGCCCCCGGGCGGGGTCGGGGGGGCCCCGGGGGGGCCGAGGGCCCCCGGCCGGGGTGGGGGGGGCGGTG
>NZ_JBHWGD010000017.1:101930-141464 GCF_042733235.1 Kitasatospora sp. NPDC059722 | reverse complement strand
GCCGGCCCCCGGGGGGGGGCGCTCGGGGGGGGGGGGGCTGGTCGCCCCCCCCCCGGCGGGGGCTCGGGCTGGGCCGGGCGCGCCGGGCGGGACGACGGGCCCGCGGCGCTGGAGTGGCTGGGCCTGTGGTCGGCCGAGGCCCGCGAACGGGCGCACTGGGCGGACACCGCCCACCCCAGCGAGCCCGCCGCGCTCGTCCTGGTGTGGCACGGCGTCCAGGCGATCACCGCCGAGGACCCGGAGGACCGCGACGCCCACGGCCGGCACATCACCGAACGCTGCGAGGCCTACGTCCGCGAGCGGCACCGCCGCCAGGACACCCTGGCCCTGCTGCTGTCCTGCGCCCGGATCGCCGCCACCGCCCTGGTCGAACTGGGCGACGGCGACCCGGCCCGCGCCGGCCGGTGGCTGGAGGACCTCGCCGACCGCACCGTGCCCCACGACGGCCCGGCACCCCTGTGGGTCCCGGGCCGGCCGTCGCAGACCGCGGGCTGAGAGGGCGGGCGAGGGGCCCGCACACACCCCTGCGGGGCACCCGGGCAGGCCGCCGGGTCCGCCGGGGGCCGACCGGCTGAGGGGGCTCGGCAGGTGGCTGCGGCGAGGACGCCGAGGTACCGGCCAAGCCCCGAGCGCACGACTGCGGAGCACGTCACACGCCCCACCACGGCCCGGCGCCGCTGTGGATCCCGGACCGGCCGTCGCAGACCGCGGGCTGACCATGGCGGGGAAGCGCCGGGGCTCCTCGGGTCGGGCCCGGGCCGCGAATCGTCCCGTCGGGGCACCCGCAGCCGGCGAGACACTGCGGCGCCGACACGGGCCGGAGCCGACCCGAGCGCCCTGCCCGACCGACCGGCTGACGCGCCACGACGGGGAAGCGCCGGGGCACGCGCCATCGTGACCGCCCGAGCACCCTGCCCGGCCGATGTGCCACGGCGAGGACACGCGGGAGACCGCAGGCCGGGCCGCAGACGGCCCCGCTGGGGCACCAGCAGCCGGGCAAGGTGCCGTAGCCCGGGCCGGGGCCGGTCGACGGACCCGTGCCGCTGCCGGGTGCCCCGGCGCCCGGCCTGCCCGCAGAGGGGCCGCGGCGAGCAGAATCCGGTGCGGCGCCGGGCCGGGCCCGACCGGCGAGCCCGTGGGGACGTGACCCTGCTCACCGTATGACGGTCCCGTTCCCCCGTACCGGCCCGCTCCCCCGCGCCGGGGCGTCGGTGCGGGCCGGGCAGAACTGTGCGCGGCGGGGCGGACTCGCCGGGCCGGCCGAGCGCGAACCGGAGCCGCGAGCCTCCCGGGTTCGGCCGGCATCGCCGCCCCGCTCAGGTCGGCAGGCGCAGGCGGAACAGGGCGCCGCCGCCCTCGGCGGCTTCGGCGGTGAGGGTGGCACCGTGGGCCTGGGCGATCTGGCGGGCCATGGCCAGGCCCAAACCGGAGCCGGGGAGGGCGCGGGCGGCGGAGGCGCGGTAGAAGCGGTCGAAGACGTACGGGAGGTCCTCGGGGGCGATGCCGGGGCCGTGGTCGCGGACGGTGAGCTCCAGCCGGGTGAGGCGGACTTCGACGGTGCCGCCGGGCGGGCTGAACTTGGCCGCGTTGTCGAGCAGGTTGGAGAGCAGCCGGGCGAGGCGGGCCGGGACGCCCGCGACGGTGCGTTCGGCCGCGGAGGCGTCGAGGGCATCCCGGGCGTCCAGGGTGTCCAGGGTGAAGGCGACGGCCGGCCAGTGGCCGCGGGCGGTGTCGACGCAGTGTTCGACGAGCGGGGCGAGGGCGACCTGTTCGAGCAGCGGCTGGGGTTCCTCGTCGCGGGCGAGTTCGATGAGGTCGTTGACCATGCCGGTCACCTCGCGCAGTTGGCGGCGCAGCGCGGATGCCGCCCGCTCTCGCTGACTGTCCGTCAGGCGGTCTGCACGGGAGAGGAGTTCGGCGTTTGTACGCAGCGCGGTGAGCGGGGTGCGCAGTTCGTGGGAGGCGTCGGCGACGAGGCGGCGCTGGGCGGCGACGGACTGTTCGAGTTCGCCGAGCATGGTGTTGAAGCTGTCGGCGAGTCTGGTCAGTTCGTCCTCGCGGCGTCCGGGTGGCAGGTCGATGCGCAGGCCGGCGTCGCGGGTGGCGGCGATGCGTTCGGCGGTGCGGGTGAGGCGGGTGACGGGGGCGAGGGAGGTGCGGGCGACGGTGAGGCCGAGGAGGGCGGCGAGCAGGACGCCGCCCGCGGCGACGGCGGCCATCAGGGCGCCGGCCTGCCGGACGCCTTCCTCGACGCTGTCGGAGCGCAGGGCGACCTGGACGGCCTGGCGGGTGCCGGGTGGTGCCGCGGTCATCGGGGTGGTGAGCATGCGGGCGGGGTGGCCGCCGATGGTGAGGTCGGTGAAGTAGCCGGGGCGTTGGCGGGCGGCGACCTGGCGGGTGGCCGGGGTGACGGGCAGTAGGTAGGGCTCGTTCGCCGTCTTGGTGGGGTCGGCGGGGACGATCTGGGCGCAGGCGGGGGCGGCGAGGTAGTTGCATTCGCCGTAGACGACCTGGGGGCCTTGGTCGCGGTGCTGCTGCTGGACGAGGGTGGCCTGTTGGGTGAGGTGCTGGTCGAGCTGGTGGTTGAGTTCGTAGCGCACGACGCTGAACGCGGCGGCGCTGATGCCGAGGGCGACGACGGCGACGGCGGCGGTGCAGGCGAGTGCGAGCCGGGTGCGCAGTGGGCGCCGGCGTCGCCAGCGGGCGTGTGCCGCCCTCATGTCGCCCGGTCCGGGGTGTCGGGGGTGCCGAGGCGGTAGCCGACGCCGTGCACGGTGTGCACCAGGCGTGGTTCGCCGCCGGCTTCCAGTTTGCGGCGCAGGTAACCGACGTACACGGCGAGGGAGTTGGAGTCGGGGCCGAAGTCGGCGCCCCACACCCGTTCCATGATCACCTCGCGTGGGAGGACCTGGCCGGGGTGGCGCAGCAGGACGTCGAGGAGGGCGAATTCGGTGCGGGAGAACTCCACCGGGCGGCCGGCCCGGGTGCCGGTGCGGGTGTGCGGGTCGACCTCCAGGTCGGCGAAGCGCAGGCCGGGTTCCTCGTCGGGGGCGGTGGCGCTGCGGCGCAGCAGGGCGCGCAGGCGGGCGGCGAGTTCGTCGAGGGCGAAGGGTTTGACGAGGTAGTCGTCGGCGCCGGCGTCGAGGCCGTCGACGCGTTCGCTGACGGAGTCGCGGGCGGTGAGCACGAGGATGGGGATGCGGTCGCCGAGGGCGCGCAGGCGGCGGCAGACGGCGAGGCCGTCGAGGACGGGCATGAGGAGGTCGAGGACCATGGCGTCGGGTTGCCAGGAGGCGACCTCGGTGAGGGCGGCGAGGCCGTCGGCGGCGCCGCGCACCTGGTAGCCCTCGATGGCGAGGCCGTCCTCGACGGCGGCGCGCACCTCGGGGTCGTCGTCCACGACCAGCACTCTTTGCCCGTTGGCTTGCCCGTTGATCATGTGGGTCAGCCTCTCAAATGCTCTCTGAGAAGTCTCTTAGACGGCCTGAGCAGGCTCGTCGGCATGTGGACGACGACAGAACACGAGACCGCCGAGGAGCTCCCGCCGCTGTCGGTGGTGATCGGGGCGGGTGGCACGGGTGGGCACATCTATCCGGGGCTGGCGCTGGCGGAGGCGCTGCGGCGGGCCGATCCGCGGGCGGTGATCTCCTTCGTGGGCACCGAGCGCGGTCTGGAGACGACGCTGATCCCGCAGGCGGGCCACCGGTTGCACACGGTCGACATGATCCCGTTCGACGCTTCGCTGGGCGCGCGCCGCTACCTGTTGCCGGCGGCGCTGCTGCGCTCGGGCCGGCGGTGCCGGGAGATCCTGCGGGAGCAGGGTGCGCAGGTGGCGGTGGGGATGGGCGGGTATCCGAGTGCGCCGGTGATCGTGGGCGCGCGGATGGCGGGGCTGCCGAGCGTGGTGCACGAGTCGAACGCGGTGCCCGGGCGGGCCAACCGGTTCGCCGCCCGGCTCACCCCGCACGTGGCGCTCGCCTTCGACCGCACGCGGGAGCACCTGCCGGCCGGGCGGGAGGTGCAGACGGTCGGGATGCCGCTGGTGGGGGCGGTGGCCCGGCTGGAGCGGGCGGCGCTGCGGGCCGAGGCGCGGCGGCACTTCGGCGTGCCGGAGGGCGCGGGGCTGCTGGTGCTCAACGGCGGCAGTCTGGGGGCGGCGCGGCTGACCGCGGCGGCCGTCGAGCTGGCCGGGCGCTGGCGTCACCGCACCGACCGGCGGCTGCTGGTCAAGACCGGTCCGGCCGCGCTCCCCGAGGTGCGGGCGGCGCTGGCGGGCAACCCGGTGGCGCACGCGGTCGCCTACCTGGACCGGATGGACCTGGCGTACGCGGCGGCCGACCTCATGGTGTGCCGGGCCGGCGCGGCGACGGTCGCCGAGTTGTCGAGCGTGCGGATGCCGGCCGTCCTGGTGCCCTATCCGCACGCGCCGCACGACCACCAGACGCACAACGCGCGGGTGCTCTCGGACGCGGGCGCCGGTCTGCTGCTGGCGGACGGGGAGTGCACCGGCGAGCGCCTGGCGGAGCTGGTGGATCCGCTGCTCGCGGATCCGCGGCGGCTCGCGGCGATGGCGGCGGCGGCCGATCCGGGTGATCACGCGGTCGCCGCGGACCTGCTCGCGGCGAAGGTGCTGCGCGTGATCGGGCGGGCGCCGGCGCCCGCCTCTGCCCCGTACGGGCTCTGAAACACCCGAACCGACTTCTGGAGGACAGTCATGACCAACCTCAACGACACCGTGCAGCAGGACTGGAGCGGGCGGACCGTCCTGGTCACCGGCGCCGAGGGCTTCATCGGCAGCACTCTGGTCGACCTGCTGGTCGAGCGCGGCGCCCGGGTGCGGGCCCTGGTGCACTACAAGCCGTACGCCGAGCGCGGCTACCTCGCCCGCTACCTGGCCGGCCCCGACGGCGCGGTGGAGATGGTCGCGGGCGACGTGCGGGACGCCAACCGGGTCCTGGACGCGGTCGCCGGCTGCGACACGGTCTTCCACCTCGCGGCGCTGATCGGCATCCCGTACAGCTACCAGGCCCCCGAGGCGTACGTGCAGACCAACGTGGTCGGCACGCAGAACGTCGCCGCGGCCTGCCTGCGCCACGGCGCCCGCCTGGTGCACACCTCCACCAGCGAGGTGTACGGGACGGCGATCACCGCGCCGATCGACGAGCGGCACCCGCTGCAGCCGCAGTCCCCGTACTCGGCCTCGAAGATCGGCGCGGACATGATGGCGCTGTCCTACTGGCACGCCTTCGAGCTGCCGGTCGCGGTGGTGCGCCCGTTCAACACCTACGGCCCGCGCCAGTCGGCGCGTGCGGTGATCCCCACCGTGCTGGCCCAGCTCCACTCCGGCGCGCGGGAGATCAGGCTCGGCTCGACCACCCCGACCCGCGACTTCACCTACGCGACCGACACCGCCGAGGGCTTCCTGGCCGTCGCCCGCGCCGACCGCGCGCTGGGCGAGGTCGTCAACCTCGGCACCGGCAGCGAGGTGTCGATCGGCGACCTGGCCAAGGCGCTGATCGTCGCCTCCGGCCGGGACGCCGAGATCGTCGTCGACCCCAGCCGGCTGCGCCCGGGCGGCAGCGAGGTCGAGCGGCTGCTGTCCGACAACCGCAAGGCGCGCGAACTGGCGGGCTGGGAGCCGCTGGTGGGCCTGGACGAGGGGCTGCGCCGCACGTCGGAGTGGGTCGGCGAACACCTGCACCTGCTCGCGCCGGAGCGCTACCAGGTCTGACCGGGGCCGCGGGTGATGTGGTGACGGATCGTCAGGTCCGTCACCACACGGGAGCTTTCAGTGGGTGGCCCCCTCCGGGACGCGCAGATCGGCGGAGGTGGTGGCCGCGGCGGTGAGCAGGGCGCGCAGCGCGTGGGCGACGGCGTCGGCCGGCAGGGAGGGCTGGGCGCGGTCGAGGACCTGCTCGGGCAGGGCGGGTATGTGGACGAACCCGCCGCGCACGCCGGGGCGTTCGGTGGCGAGCAGGTGCATCAGCGCGTAGAAGACGTGGTTGCAGACGAACGTCCCGGCGGTGTGCGAGAGGGAGGCGGGCAGGCCCGCCGCCCGGACGGCGGCCACGCAGGCCTTGACCGGCAGCGTCGCGAAGTAGGCGGCGGGGCCGCCGGGGACGACGGGCGCGTCGACGGGCCGGGCGCCCGCGTTGTCGGGGATGCGGGCGTCGTCGACGTTGACGGCGACGCGCTCGACGGTGACGTCCGGCCGGCCCGCCGCCTGGCCCAGGCAGACCACCAGGTCCGGGGCGCACTCCCGCACCGCGGCGCTCAGTTCCTCGGCCGCCCGCCCGAAGACGCAGCTCAGGCGGACGGCGGTGACCAGCAGCCCCTCGGGCGGGTCGGCGGTGACGAGGCGGGCGACCTCCCAGGACGGGTTGACGTCGGCGCCGTCGAACGGTTCGAAGCCGGTGAGCAGGACCCTGGTCATGGGCGGGCCTTTCCGAGAAGGGATCAGGTCAGAACGCGAAGAGCGACATGATGGCGATGTTGCACACCAGCAGCGCGCCCGCGGTGGGGATCTGGGCCTTGATCGGCCCGTACTGGTCCTTGAGTTCGAGCAGCGCCGCCGGGACGAGGTTGAAGTTGGCCGCCATCGGGGTCACGAGCGTGCCGCAGAAGCCGGCCAGCATGCCCACGGCCAGGACGACGCCCGGGTGGCCGTGCAGCTGGGTGATGAGGATCGGCCAGCCGATCGCGGCGGTCATCACCGGGAAGGCGGCGAACGCGTTGCCCATGATGATCGTGAACAGGGCCATGCCCAGGCAGTAGAGCGCCACCGCCGCGTACTTGCTGCCGTCCGGCAGGAAGTGGGTGGTGATCCTGCCGACCTGGGCGCCGACGCCGGCGCCCTGGAAGATCGAGCCCAGCACGGCCAGGAGCTGGGGCAGCAGCAGCGACCAGCCCATCGCCTCCAGCAGCCCGCGCCCGGAGTGCAGGGCGACGACGGGGTTGCGCTCGCGGGTGAGCAGCAGCGCGATGCCGAGCGCGACGAGGGAGCCGATGCCGAGGCCGAGGAGCGTCTCGCTGCCGGTCTGGAGCAGTGGACTCCCGCCCAGGTGCACGCCCTTGAGGAGCGTGCCGCAGGCGAGTGCGACCAGTGGCAGGGCGAGGGCGGGGACGAACAGCTTGCTGCCCAGGCGCGCGGCGGAGGCGGCCCGCTGCTCGGGGGCGGCGGCCGTGGAGGTGCCGCGTCCGGTGAGGCCGAAACCGGCCAGGCAGATCATCGCCAGGACGGCGGCGCCCAGCGGGGCCGCGGGCGCGCTCTTGTCGGCGACCCAGCTGCCGTAGACGAAGCTCGCGCCGAGCAGGCCCCAGAAGGCGGCGCTGCCGTGGCGCTTGGGGTTGGTGCGGTCCACCGCCATCTGCGCGGCCATCGCGAGGAAGACGGCCCCGACCAGCCAGTACAGCCACTCGACCTTGATCACTTCGTCTTCTCCTCGACGCGGGTGGCGGCTGCTTCGTCGGCCGCGGGAGCGCCCTGGACGTCCCGGGCGAGGGTGGCGTCCAGGCGCAGCAGGCGGGCGCCGTGGACGAGGGTGGCGCAGACCGCGGTGGGGATGGCCCACAGGGCGAGCTGCACCGGTTCCAGGTCGGTGTGGTAGGTCGCGTTGACGAAGCCGGTGATCAGGAGGATCGAGCCGACGGCGAGGAAGCAGTCCTCGCCGAAGAACAGGCCGACGGTGTCGGCGCTGGCGGCGAAGGAGCGCAGGCGTTCGCGGGCCCGTTCGGTCAGGGTGCCGTGGCGGCGCTCGGCGGCGGCCTCGGCCATCGGCGCGATCATCGGGCGCACGGCCTGGGCGGGTCCGCCGAGGCCGGTGAGGCCGAGGGCGGCGGCGAGCTGGCGCACCACCAGGTAGACGGTGAGCAGGCGTCCGGCGCTGACCCTGGCGAGCTTGTTCATCAGGGTGCGGGCCTGTTCCTGCAGGCCGTGGCGCTCCAGGAGGCCGATCACGGGCAGGGTGACGGCGAAGAGGGTCACCGAGCGGCTGGAGGCGAAGCCCGTGCCGAAGGCCTCCAGGACCTTCATCGGGCTCATCCCGCCCAGGAGTCCGGTGACGACGCCGGCGGCGCCGACGACGAGGAGCGGATTTCGCCGGGTGGCGAACCCGGCCACCACGACGAGGATGCCGATCAGAACGATCATGTTCCTGACCGCCTTTCAGAGGGGCCTCCGCCCTTGTGGGTGGCCGTCTGGGGCGCCGCGGGCGGAGGAGGTCCCGGCTGGGTGGGCCGCGACCGTTCGGGGGTTGCCGAGAGGCTAGGGGATTGTGGAACAATCCGACAAGAGTTCAGGAGGTGGAACGTGACCGGGGTTTTCGACGCACTCGCGGCCGACCGGAGCCGGATCGAACGCGCCAGCGCCGCCCAGCGGGTGGCCGACGTGCTGCGCGACCACATCACCGAGGGCCGGCTCGCCCCCGGCACCCGACTGTCGGAGGAGGCCCTCGGCGACGCGCTCGCCGTCTCGCGCAACACGCTGCGCGAGGCGTTCCGGCTGCTGGCCGACCAGCGGCTGGTCGTACACGAGCTGAACCGCGGCGTGTTCGTCCGGATCCTCAACCCGGCCGACGTCGCCGACATCTACACGCTGCGCCTGGCCCTGGAGACGGCCGGCGTGCGCGCCCTGCACAGCGCCGCGCCCGAGCGCCTGGCCGCGGTGCGGGCCGCGCTCGCCCGGGCCGAGGGCGCCGAGGCGCTCGGCGACTGGGTCACCGTCGGCACCGCCGACCTGCACTTCCACCTGGCCGTCGCCGGGCTCGCCGGCAGCGAGCGGATCGACGAGTGCATGGCGCGCCTGGTCGCCGAGCTGCGCCTGGCCTTCGCCGCCGTCCCCTCGGCGCGCGAGCTGCACGCGCCGTTCCTGCGGCGCAACCAGACGCTCACCGGGCTGCTGGAGTCGGGCGAGATCGACGACGCCGAGGTCGAGCTGACCCGGTACCTGAACGACGCGCGCGCGGTGATCATCCGGGCGATGACGGGGGGCGTGAGGTGACGCCGCCGCCCGATCCGACGGTGATCGACCTCAACGCCGGGCGTTCGACGGTGATCGACCTCCACGCCGGGCGTTCGACGGTGATCGACCTCAACGCCGACCTCGGCGAGGGCTTCGGGCGCTGGACCCTCACCGACGACGAGGCGCTGCTGTCGGTGGTCACCAGCGCCAACGTCGCCTGCGGCTTCCACGCCGGGGACCCGTCCACCATGCGGCGGGTGTGCGCGCTGGCCGCCGAGCGGGGCGTGCGGATCGGCGCGCAGGTCTCCTACCGCGACCTCGCCGGCTTCGGGCGCCGCGCGATGGACGTGCCGCCGGACGAACTGGCGAACGAAGTCGCCTACCAGATCGGGGCATTGCAGGTGTTCGCGCAGGCGGCCGGGGCGCGTGTCGCGTACGTCAAACCGCACGGCGCGCTGTACAACCGGACGGTGCACGACGAGGAGCAGGCGCAGGCGGTGGTCCGGGGCGTGCACCTGGCCGCGCCGGGCCTTCCCGTCCTCGGCCTGCCCGGTTCGCGACTGCACGAGGCCGCCGGGCGGGCCGAACTGCCGGTGGTCGCCGAGGCGTTCGCCGACCGCGCCTACACCCCGCACGGCACGCTCGTCCCGCGCCGCGAACCCGGCGCCGTCGTGCACGAGGCGGACGCCGTCGTCCGCCGCTCGGTCGCCATCGCCCGCGACGGCGAGGTCACCGCGCGCACCGGCGAACGCGTCCGGCTGCGGGCCCGCTCCCTGTGCGTGCACGGCGACACCCCCGGCGCCGCGGACCTCGCCCGCCGGGTCCGAACGGCCCTGCGGGCGGCCGGAGTCCGGGTGGAGGCGTTCGCGTGAGCACACGAGTCCTGCGGGTCGGCCAGGACGCGCTGCTGGTCGAGCTCGACGGCGCCGAGGAGACCGCCGCCTTCCACGCCGAACTCCAGCGCCGGCGCGCCGCGTCCGTGCTCCCGCCCGTCGCCGAGGTCGTGCCCGCCGAACGGACCGTCCTGCTCGACGGCGTCGCCGACCCCGACGCCCTGGCCGCCGAACTCACCGGCTGGCACGTGCCGCCGCTGCGGGCGACGTCCGACGAGACGGTGACCGTCCCGGTGCGCTACGACGGCGCGGACCTCACCGAGGTCGCCGCGCTGTGGGGCGTCGCCGAGGACGAGGTCGCGCGCATCCACTCCGCGACCGAGTTCCGCGTCGCCTTCAGCGGCTTCGCCCCCGGCTTCGGCTACCTCACCGGCCTGCCCGAGCGCTACCGGGTACCGCGCCGGGCCGTCCCGCGCCCCGCCGTCCCGGCCGGCTCGATCGCCCTCGCCGGACCGTACACCGGCGCCTACCCGCGTCCCTCCCCCGGCGGCTGGCAGCTGATCGGGCACACCGACGCCGTGCTGTGGGACCCCTCCCGCGAGCGCGCCGCCCTGTTCAGCCCGGGCACCCGGGTCCGCTTCGTCATCGAGGAAGCATGACCGTAACCGTTGTGAGCACCGGCCTGCTGACGACCGTCCAGGACCTCGGCCGCCCCGGCCACGCGCACCTGGGCG
Organism: Kitasatospora sp. NPDC059722; assembly: GCF_042733235.1. Taxonomy (NCBI): domain Bacteria; kingdom Bacillati; phylum Actinomycetota; class Actinomycetes; order Kitasatosporales; family Streptomycetaceae; genus Kitasatospora; species Kitasatospora sp. NPDC059722. The sequence goes on along the minus strand of NZ_JBHWGD010000017.1, from coordinate 130,938 downwards.
TGCCCCGCTCCGGCGCCCTCGACCAGCCGGCCCACCGCCTCGCCAACCGCCTGGTCGGCAACCCCGCCACGGCCGCCACGCTGGAGACGACCGTGCTCGGCTGCGCGGTGCGCGCCCGGCGCGCCGTGACGGTGGCCGTCACCGGAGCGCCGTGCGCCGTCCGCGTCGACGGACGGCCCGCCGCGTGGGCCGCGCCGGTGCGGGTGCCCGCCGGGGCGCTGCTGGAGGTCGGCGCGGCCACGTCCGGCGTGCGCAGCTACGTGGCGTTCGCGGGCGGACTGGCCGTCACCCCCGTGCTCGGCAGCCGCTCCACCGACCTGCTGTCGGGGCTGGGCCCCGCGCCCCTGGCCGTCGGGGACGAGCTGGCGCTCGGCACGCCGTGCGGCCCGGCGGCTGGGGCGGACGTGGTCGCCTCCCCCGCCGCGCCCGACCCGCTGCTCCTGCCGGTGCTGATCGGCCCGCGCGACGACTGGTTCACCGAGCGCTCCCTGGCCGTCCTCACCGGTTCCGGCTACCGCGTCTCCCCCACCAGCAACCGGATCGGCCTGCGCGTGGACGGCCCGCCGCTGGAGCGCGCCCGTGAAGGCGAACTCCCCAGCGAGGGCATGGTCCTGGGCGCCGTCCAGGTCCCGCCGGACGGCCGCCCGGTGGTCTTCCTCGCCGACCACCCCACCACCGGCGGCTACCCCGTCATCGGCGTCGTCCCCGCCGCCGCCCTACCCGCCGCCGCCCAGGCCGCCCCGGGCACCCCGGTCCGCTTCACAACGGTACGACGCCGGCGGCGGTGAGTTCGGCGGTGAGTTCGTCCACACAACATCCCAGGTGACGGCTGACCGACGCCGCGCGAGGTCGGGGATCCAGGACGTCCTGTCCTTCACTGGTCCGCCGCATCAGCGTCCCGCCCCGGTCCGGCCGGTGTCCGGAACCCAGACCGGCACACCCGGCTTCCGGTACGCCAGGTCGGCCAGGCCCGGGGTTTCGCCGGCGAGCACCAGCAGGAGGAACTCGGCCATCCCCATGTCGTACCGGCTCCAGGCGTCCGGGAAGCGGCCCCTGTCCCAGAGTACGACGGGCCATCGGTCCGGGTCGTCGTCCGCCGTCAGCCAGAAGCAGTGGTCGCCGTTGTAGTTTCCGCCCCAGAGCAGCAGGCCGCCGGGCTCGGGGTAGACCGGGTACGGACACAGGTCGAACGAGTCCTCCCGCATGGCCCGGAACCGAGGACCGACGTCCTCCGTGGTCCGCCGGAGCATGCGGCGGACCCCGTCGTCCCCGGCCGGTCCTCCGGGGCCCGGCAGCGGGTCGAGGACGCCGAGATCGCCCCGGAACTCCCCCGATCCGAAGACGTCGACGAACTCCCGGTAGTCCGACGGAAGCTCGATACCGGCCGCCCGCTGCGCCGCGTCCCAGCCCACGCGGGGCGGCCCCTGGAGGGGCGTCCACCCGGCCAGGCGTACGAGGTCCTCCAGGTCAGTGCGCATCGGGTCCGTCCTCAGGAGTCGCGCGGGGTGACACGGACTTCCACATCTCGGGGTCCATGGTCCGGTCGATCAGTTCTTCGGCGTCCGGGAACTCGCCGGTCAGGACGGCGGCGAGGAAGTCGGCCATGCCGCCGTCGAAGCGGTCGAACTCACTGAAGCTGAACCGCCAGACCACGACCGGCCATTGATCGGGGTCGTCGGCCGTTGTGTCCCAGCAGAAGTAGTCGCAATTGGTGTTGTTGGCCCACGCGAGAAGGCCGCGCCTTCCCGGGAAGAACGGCTCGTACGGACGCTCGGCCTCGGGCTCCCACCCGTAGCACTCTTCGAGCATCTCGCTGATGTCCCGGTTGAACACGTAAAGGCCGTCGAACCGCTCCGACTCCGGGACACCCGGTCGGAGGGAGGGCGCCACCACCACGAGGTCGTCGTGGTATCGGACGCGGCCGTAGCGCTCCACGAACGCGCGGAAGTCCGAGGGGAGCTGGACGCCGAGCCGCTCGACGGCCCGCTCCCAGCGCACCTCGACGGGCGGGCGGCCCGGGTCGCCCATGAGGTCGCCGAGGCGGCCGAGGGCTCCCGCCGGGCCCTGGCCGCTCACGGGGCGCTGCCGGCGGGGGCGCCGTGGATGGCGGTCCACGTCGTGGTGAACAACTCGTGCAGTGGGAGCGGGGGTTGGATGCGGGGGAAGGGGGCGTGGATTTCGTTGCCCCACAGGGGGCGGACGGTGTGGGTGGCGAGCTTCGGGGTTTCCAGGGGGAGGTGGGGGGACTTGAGGTCGGTCCACTCGCCGGGGAGGAAGAGGGTGCGGCCGGCGCGGGGGCGTTTGGCTTCGGTGACGGTGCCGGTGGCCAGGAGTTCGGTGCGTGCGGCGGCGTGCTGTTTGGCCGTCCAGGCGTTCCAGCGGCGGACGTTGCGGTCGGTGGGGGCGGCCAGCGTGGTGAGCTGGAGGTAGAGGGCGGCCGCGTCGGGGCCGACGTCGAGGTGGCGGGCGGCGTGGGCGACGAGGTCGGGGCAGGAGTGCCGCGGGTCGGCTTCGTAGGCGCCCGCCGGGACGGGGGTGGTGCGGGCCCGGTGCATCATGCGCTCCAGGCCGCCGCCGGGCAGGTAGGGCATGAGGACGTTCAACTCGGCTGCCAGTTCCGGGATTTCTCGTACGGTCCGGCGGGCCTGCGGGTCGCTGAGCGCGGCCGGGCGCAGGAAGGCCTGGCCGCTGGGCGCGCTGACGACGAGCGGGCCGAAATCGTAGGCGACGGGCAGGGGGGCGTCGGTGTCCTTGCGGCGGCCTTCGGCCACCGGCAGGCGCTCGGGGCCGAAGCGGCGTGCCAGGCCTTCGGGGGTGTCCTTGACCGCGGCCCGGCCCATCGCCAACAGCAGCTCCGGGCGGTCGAGTTCGGCACGCAGGCGCTCGTACAGGTGGAACGCGCCGGCCACCGCCGGATCGCCGACCGGGCGGTCCGTCCACGCCCACACGAGGGCGCTCGCGGCCTGCCGCAGGTCGAGGCCCACCGGGGTGCCGTAGGGCAGGGCGGGGCCGCCCGGCGGGACGGCCCGCACCTCCACGCCGCTCCCGTACGGGGCGGCCGCGAGCTCCCAGCCGGCCGCCTCCACCGCCGTGTCGGCAGCGGCCGTGTAGCCGCCGGTCAGGCGGCGGGCCCAGACCTCGGACAGGCCCAGGTCGCTCTCCAGCGCGTCGGCGGCCTCGTCGTCGACGGCGGGCAGGGCGCCGAGGCGCTCGCACCACGCGGCGGCCATCCGCTCCGCGGCCGCCTCGACGCCGCCGGGGCGCCACAGGTCGGCCGGGTCCTCGGGCAGGGCCGCGGCCAGGACGGCCCGGCGGCCCTCGTCGCCCAGGCGCCAGCACAGCTTGCCGTAGGTGTCGGCGGTCATCGGGGTGGCCTTGTACGGGGCTTTGGTGACGAGGGCGCGATGGTCGTCCCGGCCGGGGCGGGCGGGCAGGCCGGCGAGCACCAGACGCGCCAGCGGCCGCCGCACTCCGGCGAGTTCGGCGAAGCGCGCGACCGCCGCCTCGGACAGCGCGAGCGGCCCTGCCGTCTCGACGGCGGCGACGAGGGCGCGCAGGCGGGCGGCGTCGTCGCGGTCGATGCGCACGAGCCGGGCGGTGGGGACGGGCTGCGCGAGCGCCGAGTCGGCGCCGGTGACGAACCAGTGCTGCGACGTCCCCTGCGCCCGTACGCGCGCCGACGCCACCGCGAGGCCGTCCGCGCGCAGGCGGGCCAGGGTCGCGGTGTCCGTGCGCCCCGTCCGCCAGTGGCTGCCCGCGCGGGCGAACGGCTGGTCGGCCCAGGTGTCCAACAGGGCCAGCAGGGCTGCGCGTTCGGCCCCGGGCGTGGGGGCGATCACGGCCCGCCAGGCGGCGGCGTCGATCGCGCCCAGCAGCTGCGGCCACTCGTGCGGGGGCGCGGGCGGCGAGAGGCGGCGGACCTCCTCGCCGATGGCGCCCGCGAGGTGGGCGCCGTCGGCGGCGAGCGCGCCCAGGGTGGCGGGCAGGGGTGTGGGCGGGCCGTCGGCCCGCCCGGGGCCCTCCGGGAGCAGCCCGAACAGGGCGGGCATCAGCTCGGTGTCGGGCGCGGAGCGGCGCGGCAGGACGGGCGGGGTCTCGGCGAGGATCGCGACCCGCCGGTGCAGGGCGAGGCGGCGCTCCTCCACCCGGGCGGCCCGCAGGGTGACCGCGGCGACCGCCTCGACCAGCACCGGGTCGGTGACGGCGGGCAGTTCGCGGGCGACGGCGGCGCGCAGCGCGCCGGGGCCGCCGAGGGCGGCGGCGAGCAGGGCGTCGGCGGCGGGGCGGGTGACGGCGCGCAGGGCGCGGGAGGCGGCCCGGTCGCGGGTGCGCAGCAGGTACCAGTAGGCGGGCGGCAGGGCGCTGCCGCCGCAGACGGTGACGGCCCGGGTGGGGGTGCCGCGGGAGCGGCGGGGCGTGTCGTGGCCGTCCTGTTCCCACAGCAGGGTGCCGTCGGGGGTGTAGGCGCGGACGCCGGTGCGGGTCTGGGACTCGGCGAGGACGACGTCCTCGGCGGCGCCTTCCGGGGGTGCCCACAGGCCCCAGGGGGTCTGGCCGGGGCGGTCGATGTCGAAGCGGGCGGTGCGGCCGTCGACGCTTTCGAGGAGGAAGTGGTCGGGGGCGTGGTCGCGGTGGCGGGTGCGGTACAGGACGCGGGTGCCGACGAGTCCGTCGCGGCTGCCGAGCGGGGAGGTGGTGAGGGTGTCGGGCAGCGGGGCGAGCTGGAGGTCCTCGTGGGAGACGGTCATGCCGGTTTCGGCGGGCCGGGCGGGGTCGGCGGGGCGGCCGGGGAAGGCGGGCAGGGGCGTCTCGTCGCGGGGTTCGCCGGTGGCGGGGTCGACGGGGCGCCAGGGGCGGTCGCCGAAGACGGCGTTGGTCCAGATCCGCGTGCCGTCGCCGAGCTGGAGTTCGTCGCCGTCGATGCCGTGGGTGTCGCCGGGGCGCAGCACGTGTCCGCCGCTGTGGCGTCCGGTGCCGTCGGCGGTCTCGAACTGGAAGCCGTAGGCGCCGTCCAGGCTGCCGCCGTAGGGGACGAGGCCGCGGACTTCGCCCGGCGTGAAGGGGGTGTCGGGGCGGTCGGCCCAGACGGCGGTGTCGCAGTGGTAGGGGCTGGGCTTGAGGGTCCAGCTGATGAGGAAGGAGCCGCCGGCGTAGTGGGCGGCGAAGAGGGTGGCGTCGTCGGGGACGGTGAAGCGGCAGGTGGCGCGGATGCCGTCGGGGTCGACGGCGACGGCGCGTTCGCGGTCGAAGACGGTCAGGACGGGCCAGGTGCAGGTGATGCCCTCGATGCCGGTCGAGCCGTCGGCCCCGTCCGCTTGCGCCTCGAATTCGGCGCGGACCGACTCCAGGGCGGGCCAGGCCAGTTCCTCCGGCAGTCCGGCGGCCAGGGAGCGCCGCAGGGCGCCGGCGGTGCCGGCCTCGGCGAGGGCGTCGGTGAGGCCGGCGAGGGCGGTGACGGTGGGGCGGTCGAGGACGGTCTCCAGTTCGGTGACGGCCTCCTCGGCTCCGGCCATGCCGCCGCCGGCGACGGTGTCGAGGAGGCGGGCGACGCGGGCGGCGACCTCCTGGGCGATGCCCTCGTTGCCCGGCAGCAGGGTGATCGCGGTGCCGGCGCGGCGGCGGGCGGACCCGTGGTGCGGGAGCAGGCCGGCGTGGACGGTGCCTTCCAGGCGGGGGCCGAAGACGGGGTCGGCGGCGAGGGCGGCGAGGTCGCGGCGGGAGTCCTCGCCCCAGAAGCGCAGGCGCGTCTCGGGGCCGGGGTCGGTGACGGGCACCCGGGCGGCGAGGCAGGCGTCGAGGAGGTCGGCGTCCAGGCCCTGCCAGTGGTAGCGGGTGGTGTGGAGCGTCACGGCGCTGCCGCCGACCCGCAGGCGGGGCCCGAACCGGCCCACCGTGTCGAGGAGTTCGGAGGGGAGCTGCTGGCGGGCGACGCCGCCGCCGGACTGGCGCGCGTACTGGTACATGTGGGCGAAGTGCCCGAGCCAGCGGTGCAGGCCGCCTTCTGGGACGACCCGGCCCTCGGCCATCGCCCGCTCCGCGCCGCAGGCGATCAGCAGCCGCAGCCAGGCGCCGCCGTCGGTGGTGCCGGACGGGAAGAGCTCCACGAGGGCGGCGAGGTGCGCGCCGGTGGGCGGATGGGCGTTCAGGAGCGGCGCGGCGTCGTTGAGCAGGGCGGCCGGGAGGGCCTTGTCCCGTGCGGTGGCGAGGATCGCGCCGGCCATCCGGGCGGCCTCGCCGTCGCCGTGTCCGGCGGCCTTGGCGGAGGCGCGGGCGCGGCGGACCAGGTCGGCGGGCAGCTCGGCGGGCGAGGCGGCCCAGGCGGTGAGCAGCTCGTCGAGGGCGGTGTGGGCGGCGGACGGGTCCAGCGTTTCGGCGAGGAAGCGCTGGTGGGCGGCGAGTTCCTTGGCGGGCAGGGCGCCGCACCGGGCGAACAGCAGGGCGTTGGCCCGCCGGTAGCCGGGGTCGACGGGCAAGCCGTGGGCGGACTCGGCCGCGCGGGCGGCGACGTAGGCGCGGGCGGCGGCGCGGATGCCGTTGCGCAGCAGGTGGTGGCCGACGGTGTCCCAGAACCACGGCAGGTGTGCGGGCGGCAGCCGCCGGGCCCGTCGTGCCATCAGGTCGACGAATCCGCCGGGCTTCTCCCAGTACCGGTTGAACTGGCCGTTCATCTCCTCGACCGCCTCGCGCGTGGCAGCGGCCGCGCCGGGGTCGTGGGCGGCGGCCCAGTCGGCGTACGTGGTCGAGGCGTACGCGTCGGCGGTGGTGGCGGGCAGGAGGGATTCCAGCGGGGCGATCATGCTCCGGATCGTCGCACGGGCCTGTGACAGGGCCCGCGAGGGGGCCGGGCACAATGGGGCCGGTGACCGTCTTCGCCTGTGTGACCTGCGACAACCCGCTGACCGGCGCGCTCCGCGAGGCCCGGCCGGCCGCCGATGGCGGGCAGCGGGCGGCCCGGCACCGGATCGGCAGGCCGCGGATGGCGCGGGGCACGTTCTCGGCCGGGCGGGACGGGGCGGTGTTCGTCGTGCACCCCGACGACGTGCCGGGCACCCGCCGGCACCCCGACAGCGGGCGGCGCAACGGGTGTTGCGGTCCCGACGGCCTGGACGGGCCGAACCTCGTCTGTGCGGGCTGCGGCGCGGAGGTCGCGACCAAGGAGGCGGACTGCTGGACGCCGAACCTGGTGGCGCTGATCGCCTCAGCCGTCCGCATCCTGCCCGAAGCCGCGGGCGGCGAGCGGTAGTTCGGGCAGCGGCCAGTCACGGTCCGGTGCCCAGGCGGGCCCGAAGGACACGCCCTGGACTCGTGGCGCCGGGGCGGAAGGGTTCGGGCCGGCGGCCCGTCACCGGGCGGGCCGGGCCTGGCAGGCGGGCTGGTGCCAGGTCGTGCGCACGGGGGTGCCGTCGGGCAGGCGGTGCTCGGTGTGCCAGGTCCGGCAGCAGGCCGGGCGCTGGTAGGGGCGGCGGCGGGGGCGCGGGGACGCGGTGTGGATGGTCATGCCCGGCGTTCTGCCACCGCCGGGCGCCGTCCAACCCCTCGGCACCCGAAAGGGCGACTGGTGGTTTGCCCGGGTCCGGGTCAGCCGGCGGCGGTGGGGGCCTGCGTGTCCGCGGCGTCGGCGGCGAGTTTGCGTTCGTCGGCCCGCAGGTTCTCGGCCTGTTCGCGCAGGCGCCGCCCGGCCCAGCCGTAGGACGCGCGGGCGTCGGGGGTGGTCATCCGGGGGCCGATGGTCTCGGCCAGTTCCCGCGCGGTGTCGAGCAGGTCGGCGAGTGCGCCGAGCAGGGCCGCCTCGTCCGGCCGGGGGACGTCGGCGCGGCGCGTGCGGGCGCGGGGCAGGGCGTTCTCCCTGATCTGTGTCCTGGCCTCGCCCACGGCCCTGGTCATCGCCGCTATGTCGGGGTCCATCCCGGCCTCCTGCCGTCCGTGCGCGCGTTGATGTCCCGCTATGCCTCCCCCGGCGGCCGGGGCGTCAACCAGGGGCGCGGACGGAAGCGCGCGGCCGGGGGCACGGTGCGGGCGCGGGTCGCGGCGGCGGCCAGGAGGGCGGGGAGGGGGCCGGGGAAGGGGCGCATCAGGGCGTCGACCTCGCGCCACAGGCCCGGTGCCGGCGGGTGGGCGGCGAGGTGTTCGGCGAGGTGGGCGAGGGCTGCGGTGTGCAGGGCGGCGCGGCCGCCGCCGGGTTCCCGGGCGCCGGCGTGGAAGGCGGAGGCCTGGCCGGCGTGGCAGGCGACGGCGTAGGCCGGACGGGCGTGGTCGACGGCCTGCCGGGCGGTGATCCGGCCGAGTTCGATCGCGGACCACACGTGGTGGATGTCCAGGCCGTCCTTGCCGATCGGGGTGGCGGCCAGGACGGCGAGCGGGTCCGCAGCGTCGAGGGGGCCGAGGACGGGCGGGCGGCGGTGGTACGCGGACGGCGGCGGTCCGTCCGCGCGGGGTGCGGGAACGGCGGGCCCGGGAACGGCGGGCCCGGGAGCTGCGGGCCCGGGAACGGCGGGCCCGGGAGCTGCGGGCCCGGGAACGGCGGGCCCGGGAGCTGCGGGCCCGGGAGCGGGCAGGTGTCGCGGGGCGGGGCGGCCGGTGAGCAGGACGCGGGCGACGTCGGGCGGGCAGTCGGGGCGTCGGGCGAGCAGCCGCGCCGCCAGGCGCGGCAGACGGCGGGACAGGCCGGCCGACGCGACCAGCGCCCAGTCCACCCGGTAGGGCTCGGCGAGGATCGCCCGGCCGCGGGGGGCGTCGGGCGCGGCTCGGATCCCGCGCAGGCGGCGCAGCAGGGCGCCGGTGCCGGTGAGGCGGTCCTCGGCGCTGGTGAGGAAGGGTTCGGGGTCGGGTTGGGCGCAGGCTTCGGCGATCCGGCGGGTCGCCTCGTCGAGGTCGGCGCCGGGCGGCAGGGCGGCCAGGACCTGCCGGACCCGGCCGGGGCCGCCGGCCAGGCGCACGGTGCGCCAGGCGTCGGCCCAGACGGTGGGCGGGATCGGGTCGCCCCAGCGGTAGGTGCGGCGGTCGGTCAGGGCGGCGGCGGCGAGGTCGGGGTCGCGGGAGGTCAGGGCGGCGCGGTGGTGCTCCGGGCGGTAGCCGCTGCCGGCGGCGACGACGGCGGGGCGGCGCAGCCGCAGCCGGCATTCGACCGGGTAGGTCAGGGACGGATTGTCGGCCAGGCGCGCGTCGATGCCGGCGTCGTCGAGGTCGGCCAGGCGTTGCTGGGCCTGCGGGTTGCGGACGGTGCGGGCCAGGGCGCGGCGCACGGCCGGGGTGGCGTCGGTGACAGCGCTGTCGGTCACGGTGGGCGGGTGGTCGTGGCCGAGGAAGAAGAAGTCGGGGTCGGCGTCGACGAGTTCGGCGAGCGCGGCGGCCCGGTGGGCGCGGGGCAGCAGCGCCACCAGGCAGCCGACGTCGAAGCGCCGGGCCAGCGCCTCGACATTCCGGGTGTACTCGTCCGCCGCGTCGACTGCCATGGCAGCGGACCGTAACAGGCGCCTGGCGCGCGCCGCGTGGATTTCGCCGGGCCTGCCCGCGTGGGCGGCCGGGGTGGTAGGGGCGTAGGGCCGCGTGGCTGGTCGGGCGTCAGGCCCCGGACCGCTCGCCGGAGGTCCAGCCCAGGAGCGGGGTGTGTACGGGTGGTGCGCCGAGGGCGAGGTGGGTGAGGTCGGCGACGGCGTCGGCGAGGGCTGCGGGGTGGGGGCGGGCGGTGAGGGCGTCCAGGGCGGCCGCGCGGGTGCGGGGCGGGCACAGGGAGAGGTGGAAGAGCATCTGGCGCCACGCGAAGGCGGTGCTGCGGCGGGCGGTGCAGGTGGTGAGGCCGCGGGAGGCGAAGCCGCAGGCGGTGGTGAAGGCGCGTTCGGCGAGGACGTCCCAGCCCTCGGGCGGGGTGAGGGCGCCGGGCCCGGCGAGGGTGGCGAGGTTGTGGGTGGTGAGGATCTGGGCCTGTTCGATGACGGCGCCGTTGCCCGTCACCGACCAGGGCGCGCCGGTGCGCCCGGCCCGACGGGTGCACAGGGCGGAGAACTGCCAGGTGTCGTCCATCGCGTAGACGGAGGCGTAGTCGATGCCGAAGTACCTCTCGTAGAGGGATCCTTCGAGGAGTTCGGCGGCGATGCGGGCGGCCTGGAGGAACTTGGGGCTAAAGCCGCCCATGAAGATGTCGGCGGCCAGTTCCTCCACGAAGGGCAGGTCGATGCCGGACTCGCGGGCGAGCACGGACAGTTCGCCGACCAGCGGGTTGGGCAGGAGCGTGCCGGGGAACGTCGCGACGGCCAGGGCGCCGAGGCGGTGCAGCGTGGCGAGGTGGGCGTCGCGGGTGATGGCGTCGGTGGTGCGGTGCGGGCGCACGGCCGCGTTCCAGGGCAGTTCGTCGGCGCGGACCTGGCGGGCGTAGTGGAGCAGGAGCAGGGAGCGGCGGCCCGCGAACGCCTTGTGGCCGGCGGCGGTGAGGGCGCGCAGGGCCGGGTCGGGGTGGGCGGAGGCCTCGGTGACGGCGGCGAGCTGGGGCGCGAGTTCGGCGAGGACTTCGGCGGAGGGCACCAGGCCGCGGGCGATGAGGGTTTCGACGGGGGCGCTGGTGGCGGCGAGGACGGGCTTGTGGAGGGCGGGCGGGACCGTGGTGCCGGCCGGAAGAGCGGTGCTCTCGGCCTCGGTGACCGGGGCAAGGAGGGCCTGGGGGTCGGCCAGGCCGTCGTGCCGGGGGTGGTCGGCGAGGCGGGCGATGAGCAGCCGGGCGACGGCGTGGTGGGAGGGCTGGGCGGCCTGGCGGGCCTGGGCGCGGCGCAGGATGGTGTGCTCGGCGGAGCCGGGAAGGCCGCGGCGGCGCACCATCGCGTCGACGGCGTGGCGCAGCCGGCCGCGGGTGCGGGGGTCCAACTGCCGGCCGGTGACGGTCAGTTCGAGTGCGATGCGCAGGACGGCGAGGTTCTCGCGGGGGTTGCGGTGCTTGCCGCACAGGGGGTGGGCGGCGGCGAGGGTGCGGTAGCGCAGGAGGAGTTCTGCGCCGCGGCGGTGCCACGGCCCGTCGGGGGTCTGGCCGTCGGGGGTCTGGCCGTCCGGCACCGGGCTGCCGCCGGCGGCCAGCCAGTGGGTGAGCAGGTCGTCGGCGAAGGGCGCCCAGACGGTGAGGGCCTCGCGCTGGGCCTCCACCGCGCGGTTGGGGGTGCGGCGGGCGAGGGCGGCCGAGGCCTCGCCGGCGGTGCGGCGGTGGACGGCGTCCGGCGCGGCCGACGGGGCGTCACCGGGCTGCGGGGTGAAGCGCAGGCGGGCGGCGAAGGGCCGCAGGACGTCGACGAGGTCGAGCGCGGCCCGCTGCTCGCCCGCACGGACCAGCCAGGCCACGGTGAGCAGCGCGGCCTCCTCGGGCACGGTGATGCGGTAGCGGCCGGTGTCGAGCAGGTGCCAGAGGTGGGCGAGTCCGGGCTCGGTGAGGCAGTGCGCGAAGAGTTCGGCGCGGCCTTCGGGGATGCCGGCGCGGCGGCAGGCGTCGGTCTCGTGGGGCTGGAGGGGGCCTTCGGCGCGGGCGCGGCCGGTGGCGAAGCCGCCGTGCAGGACCTCGGGGGTGACCCAGGCGGGCAGGTCGGCGGCGGGGGTGCGCGATCCGATGGCGAGGGTGCCCGCCCGCAGGCCGGCCAGCACCTCGCGCCAGCCGGCCGCGCACTGCTCGGCGCGGGCGCGGGTGGCCGGGTCGGGGTGGGCGACGGCGGTGACGAAGGCGCGGGCCAGCTGCCCGTGGGCGTAGTCGGTGGAGACGGCGGCCGTGGTGGCGGCCCCTGACGGCTGCTGCTCAGCGTTTCTGTCCATGGCCGACGTGGCGGGCCCTGCCCCCGCGCCCTCCAGGACCGAAGCCTGGTGCTCTGTCTCGCTGAGCTACACGTCGTCGCTGCGGCCAGACCTTACGAGGGCGGGCGGCGGCGGTGCAAGCGGATATTCCGGCTGGTCAGAACTCCCCCGTCGCACGCTTCGGCCCAACGCGGAGTGACGAACAGTAACCCTAAATGACAGCTTTAGGTCTCATCCCAACTTTCCCGCTCCGGCGCTCCCGGAGTGACGGAGCGTAGCCGCCGAGCGCCGCCGCGCGGGCGGATCTAGCCTGGCGGTATGGCTTGCCCCGCACGCCCAGGGAGGTGCGCGCATGCGTCGCACGATCGGTTCGCGAGCGGGGGTCGTCATGGCGGCGGCGGGGTTGGCGGCCGCCGTCTGCGGGGCCGCGCCGGCGGTGGCGGCCGGGAGTGACGGGCCACGGACGGTGACGGTGCAGGCGTGTCCGGACGAGTCGACCGGGCCCGGACTGCCGCCGCTCAAGGCGCTCGCGGCGCAGGTCACGCTCCCGGACGGGGTGAACCTGCCGCCGGGCGCGGCGGTGTTCGGCGCCCGCTACCCCGGTGACGCGCAGTACGTGGTCGCGCCGGGCGGCTGGACGTGCGACGTCGTGTTCTTCGCCGCGGACGGCGGCGAGCAGGTGTACGTCCACCCGGGCCCGCACGCGGCCGATCCGCTCGGCGCCTCGTACTCCGGGCTCGTGCAGGCCGTGTTCGACAGCGGCGGCGTGCAGACCGACGTCGACCTGGCCTGTCCGTTCGTCCCGCAGGCCGCGCGGGGCGGGCAGTGCCTGGCGCCGCCGCGCCAGGCCGCCGACGTCGTGCACGCCGTGCGCACCGGGGACCCGAACCTGTACGCGGCGGCGGTGTCCGTCCCGGCGGGCACGCGGGAGCCGAACCTCGCCGCGAGCGGGCAGGCGCCGGCCGGGACGCCGCCGGGGCAGGTGTTCGCCCTGGTCACCCTCGCGGGCACCGGCGGGACGGCGCAGTCGGTCGGCTGCGCGGTGCCCGGGCCGGGAGCGGCGAGCACCTGCCAGGCGACCCTCGGCTACTTCCTCGCCGGCAGCGTGCTGGGGCAGAAGCTGAGCGCGGGCCAACTCTCCGCGGCGCTCACGGACTTGAACGGTTTCGTGGCCTCACAGGTGCACTGACGAGGCCGGCCTTCCCCTAACCGCCGCGCGAGACTGGAACGGGTATATGCCAGGAGCGTCGGCGGCATTGACGGGCTATCAGCCAGGATGCATCGTGTTCCCCAGTCCGTTCATTTCAGCTCTTTCAGCGGAGGCGTCCGGGAATGGGGATGGGGATCGGGATGGGTGTGCGCAGCAGGGTCGCCGGGGTGGTGTCGGCCGGGCTGATGCTCGTCGGTGTGGCGGGGGTGCAGTTCGTCGGCGCGGGGACGGCGGACGCCATGCCGCCGTGCTACCGGCAGTGGACCGGGAACAGCGGGTCGACGATGTGTCCCGGGTACGACGTGTCCCACGTGGTCATCGGCTGCGTGCACGCGGGCGTGCCGTACAGCGTCGAGGGGCCGTGGGTGAAGCGGGGCGACTTCTCGTTCGCGCGCTGCAACAGCGGCGACGGGCTGCAGAAGGCCACCAACCCGCCGAGCGTGTGGTGGGAAGAGGGCTGAGCCGCCGACGGGGGACGGGGTGCGCGCAGGCCGGGCAGCGTTGCGCGCACCCGCGGCGGCCGAGGAGTCAGTCGCCGCGCTCGCGGAGGGTGGAGGCGGTGAAGGAGATCGCGAGCACGACGGCGAGCGCGAGCAGGACCGCGCCGATGACGATCGCCGTCCAGCCGCCGCTGGTGAGGTTGTCCAGCTGCTCGCGGTAGGTGGAGGTCTGGGGTCCGGGCATGCCCTCGGAGAACGAGCCGGTGGTGTGGGGCTCGCAGATGTCGCCGGGCGACATGGGTTTGCCGTAGCAGGTGGGCACGGCGGCGTGCAGCTTGTGGACGCCGAGCAGCAGCAGGCCGACGCCCGCGACGAACAGAACGAGCACGATCAGCACTGCCCCGGCCTTCCGACTCCCCCGCCCGTGCCGGTGTCCGGCACCTTTCGCCCGAATGTACCTCGGGGCGGTGGTGAACGAACCCGGCCAAAGAGCGACAGGTCTGTCACAGAAGGGTCAAATCGGCTGGTGCACAGGGTTGTTGGGTCGACACTGTGCGGCATGAGTGCGACGCGTGGTGGCGTGGGGGTCCTGGTGGCGGCGGCGTGTGCGGTGCTGCTCGGCGGCTGCACGGGGGCGGGCGGCGGGACGGCCGGGCCGACGGCCCCCGCAACGACGGCGACACCGGGAGCTAGCAGCGGCCTGACGCCGGAGGCCACGTACACGCTGCAGGGCTCCCCCTCCCCCGCCGAAGTGCGGCAGGTCGCCGACCAGTTGCAGCGCCGGGCGCAGGCGATGGGGCTGGCCGCGCCGAAGGTGGAGGTCAGGGGTGCGGCGGTGTCGCTGTCGGCCGCCGGGGCGACGCGCGAGCAGTTCGCGGCGCTCGCGCAGCAGGGGCACCTCGGGTTCCGTCCGGTCCTGGCGCTCGCGCCGTCCCTGCCGAACGGCGCGTCGGCGCAGGGGGCGGTGTCGGCCGACCCCACCACGACGCTCCAGGTGCCGAACTGTTCGGACGCGGCGCAGCGGACGGACCGCCAGTCGGCCTCCGGCAAGCCGGCCGTGGCGTGCGGGTACGCCGCGGAGAACGGGATCTGGTACGGGTTCGCACTGGGGCCGGTGGCGGTGGACGGCACGGACGTGTCGGCGGTGAAGGCGGTCGAGGACACGCAGAACGGGGCCGGCTGGCAGATCGACCTGACGTTCGACGCCGTCGGGGCGCAGGCGTTCGCGGACGTGACGGGCCGGCTCGCGGCGCAGCCGTCGCCCGCCAATCAGTTCGCGATCGTGCTGGACGGCGCGGTGGTGTCGCATCCGGCCGTCGCCTCCGCGGTGCCGGGCGGTGCGGCGGTGATCTCGGGGAGCTTCACGGAGGCGGAGGCCCGGCGTCTGGCGGCGCTGATCGGGGACCGCCTGCCGGTGCCCCTGCTGCTGACGGAGACGACGCTCCCGAACTGACGCGTCGTCAGCCATGGTGGCGAAACGGTGAAGTGGCATGCACGCCCCTAGAAAACCGGCGGGTAACACCCTTACCGTCGAGGCCCCCGCAGCTTCCCCACCCAGGAGCTCGACGTGCCCCGACGCCCCCACGTCCCCCTACCCCTCCCCCGGCTGCTCGCCGCCGTACTGGCGGTGGCGCTGCTCCTCGTGCCCGCGCTCGCCACCACCCCCACGGCCGCCGCGCCCGCCACCGCGGCAGCGGCCGACTACTGCGCGGGCCGCTGCAACGACATCCTGCCGCCCGGCGAGAACGGCAACGCCACGCTCGCCGAGATCCTGCTGAACCGGGTGTTCGGCACCCGCCCGGCCCACACCGACGACCAGCTCGGCCCGTACGCCTCGCTCGCCTCCGGCTACCCGGGCCTGACGGAGGCCGGGCTGCGGAGCTTCTTCAACGACGCGTCGTTCGGCGTGCCGGCGGACCAGGTCGCGAGCACGGCCAGTCCGCGTTCCGACGTGACGATCGTGCGCGACAAGGCGACCGGCGTGCCGCACGTCACCGGCACCACCCGTTACGGCACCGAGTTCGGCGCGGGCTACGCGGCCGCGCAGGACCGGCTGTGGGTGATGGACCTGTTCCGGCACGTCGGGCGCGGCGAGCTGTCCGGTTTCGCGGGCGGCGCGGCGGCCAACCGGCAGCTGGAGCAGACGTTCTGGCGCGCGGCGCCGTACACCGAGGCCGAGCTGCAGCAGCAGATCGACGTGCTGTCCTCGCGCGGCGGGCGGGCGGCGCAGGCGCTGGCGGACGCCTCGGCGTACCTCGACGGGATCAACAAGTACATCCAGCAGGCGTACGACTCCCGGACGTTCCCGGGCGAGTACGACCTGACGGGGCACGTGGACCCGATCACCAACGCCGGGTCGATCGCGCCGTTCACCCTGTCCGACCTCGTGGCCCTCGCCTCCGTCATCGGCGCGCTGTTCGGCTCCGGCGGCGGTGGTGAACTCGCCTCCGCGCAGGTCAAGTCGGCCGCCGAGGCGCGCTACGGCAGGGACGCCGGCGACGCGGTGTGGCGCTCGCTGCGCGAGGCGGAGGACCCGGAGGCCGTCCAGACCCTGCACGACGGGCAGGCGTTCCCGTACGCGACGGTGCCCGACGACCCGCGGGGCGTCGCGATGCCCGACCCGGGGTCGGTGGTGAGCGAGCCGGAGGTCTACGACGCCACCGGGTCCGCGCAGTCGGCGGCCACCGGCGCCAAGGGCGTGCTGCCGGGCAACCTGCTCAGCGCGAAGCACGGCATGTCGAACGCGCTGCTGGTCTCCGGCGCGCACACCGACGACGGGCACCCGGTGGCGGTGTTCGGCCCGCAGACCGGCTACTTCGCGCCGCAGCTGCTCATGCTGGAGGAGCTGCAGGGCCCGGGCATCAGCGCGCGCGGCGCGGCGTTCGCGGGCCTGAGTTTCTACGTGGAGCTCGGGCGCGGGCAGGACTACGCGTGGAGCGCCACCTCGGCCGGGCAGGACATCACCGACACCTACGCCGTGCCGCTGTGCACGAGCGACGGCTCGCCGGTGACGACCGCGTCCAACTCCTACCTGTGGCACGGCACTTGTACGCCGTTCGAGCGCCTGGAGCGCAAGGACGCGTGGAGCCCGACCACCGCCGACTCCACCCCGGCCGGCTCCTACACGCTGGTGTCCTACCGCACGAACTACGGCCTGGTGAGCGCCCGCGGCACGGTCGGCGGGGCGCCGGTGGCGTTCACCTCGCTGCGCTCCACCTACCGGCACGAGGCGGATTCCATCATCGGCTTCCAGGAGTTCAACGACCCGGGGGCGGTGCACGACGCGGCGAGCTTCCAGCAGGCGGCGCAGGACATCAACTACACGTTCAACTGGTTCTACGCCGACTCGCGCGACATCGCCTACTACAACTCCGGGTCCAACCCGGTGCGCGCCCCGGGCGTCGACCCTGGCCTGCCGGTGCTCGCCCAACCCGCCTACGAGTGGGCCGACTTCGACCCGGCGGGCAACACCGCCCGCTACACCCCGCCGGCCGAGCACCCGCAGTCCGTGAACCAGGACTACTACGTCTCGTGGAACAACAAGCAGGCAACCGGCTACACGGCGGCCGGCTTCGGCAACGGCTCGGTGCACCGCGCCAACCTGCTGGACGCCCGCGTCAAGTCCCTGGTGCAGCAGGGGAAGGTGAGCCGGGTCGCGCTCACCCGGGCCATGGAGGGCGCGGCCCTGACCGATCTGCGTGCCGAGGACGTCCTGCCCGACCTGATCCGCGTGCTGCGCAGCGCCCCCGTCACCGACCCCGCCGCCCTGGCGGCGCTGCAGAACCTGGAGGCGTGGCTGGCCGACGGCGGTACGCGGCACGAGAGTTCGCCCGGCAGCGGGGCGTACGCGGATGCGGACGCGATCCGCGTGATGGACGCGTGGTGGCCGCTGCTGGCCGACGGCGTGATGCGCCCGGGCCTGGGCGACCAGTTGTTCACCGCGCTCACCGGGGCGCTGCAGATCGACGAGTCGCCCTCGGGCCGCAGCGGCGGCAGCGGCCCGGTCAGCGCCAACGAGGCGATCCCGCACAAGGGTTCGTCGTTCCAGTACGGCTGGTGGAGCTACCTGGACAAGGACCTGCGCGCCGTCCTCGGCGACGGCGTCGCGGGCCCGCTGGCCCGGCCGTTCTGCGGCGGCGGCGACCTCGCGGCCTGCCGGACCATCCTGCTGAACACCCTCGCGCAGGCGGCCGCCCAGGGCCCGGCCCAGGTCTACCCGGGCGACGGCGACTGCGCGGCCGGCGACCAGTGGTGCGCCGACACCGTCATCCAGCGCCCGCTCGGCGGCGTCACCGACGCCAAGACCACCTGGCAGAACCGCCCGACCTACCAGCAGGTGGTGCAGTTCCCCGCCCACCGCTGACCGCCCCCCACCCCGCTTCTCGTCGGATTGACGAGAAGCGGGGTCGCCCCATATCGTCAAGGCGACGAAAAGGGGTTCCACGATGGCCGACATCACCAGGCGCTTCGGCATGCGCCACCTGCGCGCCGTTCCCACCGCGCACATCCGCCACCTGCGCCGCGGCAGGGTCGCCCACGACGGCACGGGCCTGGCGTTCTGGTTCCGGCCGCTGACCGCCGCGATCTCCGAGGTCCCGGTGGACGACCGCGAGCTCGCCATGCTTTTCCACGCCCGCACCGCCGACTTCCAGGACGTCACCGTCCAGGCCACCCTCACCTACCGCATCACCGAGCCCGCCACCGCCGCCACCCGCGTCGACTTCGGCATCGACCCCGACAGCGGCGCCTGGCGGGCCGCGCCGCTGGACCAGCTGGCCACCCTGCTCACCGAGACCGCCCAGCAGCACGCCCTCGGCCTGCTCGCCCGCACCCCGCTCGCCGCCGCCCTCGCCGACGGCGTCGACGCGGTGCGCGAGCGCATGGCGCACGGACTGGCCGGCGAACCGCGCCTGACCGAGACCGGACTGGCCGTCATCGCCGTACGCGTCGTGGCGCTGCGGCCCGAACCCGAGGTCGAGCGGGCGCTGCGCACCCCGGCCCGCGAACTCGTCCAGCAGGAGGCCGACCGGGCCACCTTCGAGCGCCGCGCGGTGGCCGTCGAGCACGAGCGCGGCATCGCCGAGAACGAGCTGGCCAACCGCATCGAACTCGCCCGCCGCGAGGAGCAGCTGCTCGCCCGGCAGGGCGCCAACCGGCGTCTGGAGGCCGAGGAGGAGGCGGCCGCCGACCGGGTGCGCACCGACGCCGAGGCGCTGCGCCGCACCCGCCTGGCCACCGCCGAGGCCGAGGCCGCGCGCGGGCTGGGCGAGGCCCGGGCGGCGGCGGAGGCCGCGTGGCTGGGCGCCCACCAGCAGGCGGACCCGGCGGTGCTGCGGGCGCTGGCGCTGATGCGGCTGGCCGAGCACCTGCCGCGCATCGACAGCGTGACGCTCACCCCGGACGTGCTGACCGGACTGCTGGCCCGCCTGGGCGCGGGGGCCCCGGGAGCCGCGGGGGCACAGCGATGACGCCCGTTCCGGGCGCGCCGGCCACCCCGGACGCGCCGCCCGCCCGGCCGGGCGCACCCGGCGGCGGTGGCCCAGACGGGGCCGGCCCGGCGGGGGCGGACGCGACGGGGGCGGACGCGACGGGGGCGGACGCGGTGGGGGCGGACGCGGTGGGGGCTGCCACGGCCAGGGCGAACACGGCGCGGACGGCCGCGACGGGGTCGGACACGGCCGAGGCAGCCACGACGGGGGTGGACCGGTGACGCTCGCCCCGCGCGTGGTGCTGGTGCACCGGCGCACCGAGTACGAGGAGTTGGTGGCCCGGCACGGCACGCCCGGGCAGGCGGCGTTCTTCCTGGCCTCCCGGGGCCGCTCGGCCGAGGAGGTCGAGGAGCGCCACCTGCGCCAGGGCGCTGCGCTGGCCGAGGCGGCGGCGGCCGTGCCGCTGGAGTGGCGGCGCACCCGGGTGGAGCGGGCGGACCTGCCGCGGTTCCTGTTCGAGCCGGGGGACGTGGTGGTCGTGGTCGGCCAGGACGGGCTGGTGGCGAACGCCGCGAAGTACCTGGCCGGGCAGCCGGTGATCGGCGTGGACGCCGATCCGGGGCGCAATCCGGGGGTGCTGGTGCGCCACCGCGCCCGGGTGCTGGGGCCGCTGCTGCGGGCGGTGCCGGGCGGGGGCGGGGCGGTGGAGGAGCGGACGATGGTCGAGGCGGTCGCGGACGACGGCCAGCGGCTGCTCGCGCTCAACGAGGTGTACGTCGGCCAGCCGGGCCACCAGACGGCCCGCTACCGCCTGGCGGTCGGGGGCACCGGGGACGCCGAAGGCGCCGGGAGCGCCGGGGACGCCGCCGAGGCGCAGGCGTCGTCGGGCGTCCTGGTGGGCACCGGGACGGGCGCCACCGGCTGGTGCCGCTCGGCGTGGCTGGAGCGCGGCGCGCCGCTCGCCCTGCCCGCGCCCGGCGTCCCGGCGCTGGCCTGGTTCGTCCGCGAGGCCTGGCCGTCCCCGGCCACCGGCACCAGCCGGGTCCACGGACTGCTGGACGGCGGGCGGCAGTTGGCGCTGACGGTGGAGTCCGAGCACCTGGTGGCCTTCGGCGACGGCATCGAGTCCGACGCCCTCGACCTCACCTGGGGGCAGACCGTGCGCGTCGGCATCGCCGCCACCAGGCTGCGCCTGCTGGGCTGAGCCGGAAGAAAAAGGGCCCCGCTCCCCCGGCCGGAGCGGGAGGAACGGGGCCCGGTACTACTGCACTACTTCACGAAGGTGTTGCTGCTCCAGATGGCGCCGCCGATGCCCTCGCCGCCGTCGGCCTTGTAGACGACGAGGTTGCCGTCGTCCTGGAGCTTCAGGTAGGAGCCGCCGGACCAGAAGGTGCCGGAGTTCCACAGGGCGGTGGTGCCGTCGAGCTTGTAGACCACGGCGTTGCCGTCCTGCTGGATCTTCAGGAAGTTGCCCCAGCCGGTGGTGTTGCTCTGCCACAGGGCGGCGCCGTCGCTGTTGCGGTGCAGGACGAGGTTGCCGTCCCACTGCATCTCCAGCCAGGTGGTCTTGGCGTTCAGGCGGTAGCCCGGGTTGAGCTGGCTGATCGGGCGCAGGGTGGCGTTGCTCCAGACGGTGGTGGCGAGGGTCTCGTCACCGCTCTTGAACATGACGAGCTTGCCGTCGTCCTGGAGCTTGAGGTGGCTGCCGCCGAACATGTAGGTGCCGCTGGCCCACAGACCGCCGGTGCCGGCCGCCGGGTTGCCGTCGGCCTTGTAGACCACGAAGTTGCCGTCGGTCTGCATGAACGCCCAGGCACCCGGGTTGTTCGCGGTGCCGCTGGCCCACAGGGCCGCGCCGTCGCTGCGGCGGTAGAGGACGACGTTGCCGTCCTTCTGGACCTCCAGGACGGAGGCGGGGCCCTCGCGCCACTGGCCCGCCGAGATGCGGGTGTTGCCGTTGATCGTGGCGTCGCCGCGGAAGGTGCTGGTGGACCACAGGGCACCGCCGGCGCCCTCACCGCCGTTGCCCTTGTAGAGGACGAAGTTGCCGTCGTTCTGCAGCTTCAGGTAGGCGCCGTTGTTGAAGTAGGTGCCGGTGGCCCACAGGCCGCCGGTGCCGGCCGCCGGGTTGCCGTCGGCCTTGTAGACGACGAAGTTGCCGTCGGTCTGCATGTAGGCCCAGGCGCCGTTGTTGCCACCGGTGGCGGTGTCCCACAGGACGCCGCCGTCGGCCTGGCGGTGGGTCAGGACGAGGTCGCCGTCGGCGCGCATCGTCAGCTTGAGGCCGGGGCCGGTGATGGACTGGCCGGCGGTCAGCTTGGTGCCGGGCTTGATCAGCGTGCCGGAGGACGCGGCGGTGGCCGTCACCCAGGAGGCGAGGTCGTCGACGCGGGCCTCGGAGGCGCCGGTGCGGGTCTCGGTCTCGCCGAGGCAGCCGCCCTGCCAGGCGAGGCTGGTGACGGCGGCGAGCTCGAAGCCGCCGTTCTTGGCGCGCAGCGCCGGGGCGCCGGAGTCGCCCTTGCAGACGGTGTCGGCGGCGGTCTTGGCGGTGAGGTCGACTGCGCCGGCGCTGACGGCGGCGGCCGTGAGCGCGGCGGTGTGCGGCGCGGCGGGGACCCAGGTGGTCGCGGTGCGGCCGTAGCCGGCGACGGTGAGGTCCTCGCCGGTGGCGGGCGCGGTGGCGGAGACGGCGACCGGGGTGATGTCGTAGACCGGCGCGCCGAGGCGGGCCATCACCAGGTCGCGGTCGGTGCGCGGGGCGATCTCGACGACCGGGATGGTGCGGCCGCCGATCGTCACGGCGCTCTGGGCGGCGGGCGCGCCGGCGGCGGGCTTGTCGCCGAAGCACGCGGCCGCGGTGAGCACCCACTGCGGGTCGACCAGGGTCGTGGTGCAGGCGCGCGAGCCGGGGCGGCCGGGCTGGCCGATCGTCAGGGCGCCGACCGCGGGGTAGGCGCCGGCGGGGGCCGTCGCGGCGGGGCCGTCGGTGGCGTTGAGCTCCAGCAGCGTAGTCGAGCCGCTGGTGCCGCCCTCGCCGACCGGGGTCCAGGCGTTCTTGTTGACGTCGACGCTGGTGACCGTGCCCGCGGTGTTCAGCGTGGCCTTGATCGCGTGGTCGTCGCCCTTGATGTTGTAGATCTGCGGGATCTCCAGCGACAGGTACCCCGTCCGCCCGGTGATCTTGAAGCAGACCTGGCTCGGGTTCGCGGAGCGGCTGTACAGCTCCACCAGGCCCGGGCCCGAGGCGCAGTCGGCGAGCACGATGTGCCCGTCGCCCGCCTTGAGGGTGATGTTGTGGTCCGCCAGGATCTTCGCGGCGCCCGGGTAGGAGAAGTCCTCCACCACCGCCGGTGCGACGGCATCCGCAGCCGATGCCGTCACCGCCGGAACCGACCCGGCCACCACCGGTATCGCCACTGCCAGGCCCACGGGCCAGGCCATTCTTCGCAATCTGCGCTGCACGAACTCTCCCGAGGAAGGACACGCCGGGGGAGACGCCAACGCCCCCCAGAGCCGGCCGTGAAGATGATCAACCGGACGGTATCGACTCCATCCCTGCACGTCAAAGCGCAAATCGACACCAAAGCGCCACATCGGCAACCTCGGGTGAACCGGGGCCGAACCCGACGTGCCGCGCGGGCTCCGCGGGACGTCCCGGCCGGGGCCTCGGGTGTCCCGACGACGGGGGCCATGACCGGTCGCCCTACCTATGCGTGACGGATTCGGGCACGGTACGCCACGGCCTACCGTCGTCGACGTCAGCGCGGAACAGCAGACGACAACAGCGGTAGGCCGAGGAGGAATTCATGAGCGCGTTCGCGATCGCCCAGGTCAGGTCGGTGGAGTTCGGGCCCGACATCGTGGAGTACCTGGAGCGCATCGACGCCACCCTGGAGCCGTTCGGGGGCCGGTTCGTGGTGCACGGCGGGAACGTCGAGGTGGTCGAGGGGAGTTGGGGGACCGACGTCATCGTCATCGAGTTCCCCGACCGGGAGCGGGTGCGCGCGTGGTACGACTCCCCCGCGTACCGGGAGATCCTCCCGCTGCGCACCCGCCACATGGACGCCGACGCCATCTTCGCCGACGGGGTCCCGCAGGGCTACCGGGGCGCGGACTCGCTGGCGCACTGAGCGCCGGCGGGGCGCTCGCGGGTGACGAGGTCGGTGCGCCCGGCGGTGGCGTCGAGCCACACGACGCGGGTGCCGCGGTCGGCGGCGGGCGCGTCCTGGGAGCCGCGGTCGCAGGAGACGCGCTCGGGGGTGCCGCCGGTGAGCGGGAGCTGCCACAGCTTGGCCGTCTGCGCGTTGGTCCAGTTGTCGGTGACCCGTCCGGTGCGCGAGACGTAGGTGACCGCGCGGTCGGAGACGGTCAGGGTGGCCGGCTCGGGGGCCGTGGAGGCGGCCGGCAGGAGGTCGGTGACGCCGGAGCCGTCCAGGGCGCCGGAGCGGATCGTGGCGCGCCCGGCGGCGGGGCTCTGGACCCACAGCACGCGTCCGCCGGCCAGGTGGACGGAGTCGGCCAGGTTCTTCGGGTCGGCGGGCACGTACTGGGCGGTGACCTTGCCCTCGGCCAGGGAGTAGGCGGTCGGCGCGGTGACGTAGTCCTGGCCGGACATCCACCCCTCCGTCCAGGCGAGGACGCCGCCGCTCAGGTCGAGGCCGGCGGCGTGGTGGCCGACGGGCAGCGGGATCACGGTCTCCGGGGAGCCGTCGGCGTGGACGACATGGACGCGGGTGGTGTCGGTGGCGAAGTCCCGGAGCGTGAAGGCGACGTCGCCGCCGGCCGTCCGGATGTTGCCGGGCTGCTGGTTGGTGGAGCGGTAGGCGCTGCGCACCGGTCCTGCGCCGGACAGCGGCGCGGCCAGCACCTCGAAACCGAAGACGCCCTGGGCGTCCTTGCCGACCGCCAGCCACGCCGCGCTCGTGCCGTCGGTGGCGGCCCAGCTGTGGTAGCGGCCGTCGTCCGGGCTCAGGCGCACGGGGGTGCCGCCGCCGGTGACGGTGCCGGTGTACAGGGCGGTGGTCCTGCGGGTGGCGTCGGTGTTGCCCAGCATCACCCAGTGGCCGTCGGCGGCCACCGGGGCGGCCATGGTGGAGGTGATGTCGCGCAGCAGGGTGCGGCTGTCCAGGCCGAGCCGGTGCTGCCAGCCGGCCTTGATGCCGTGGGCGTCGAACGCGGCGGCGACGGTGCGCAGCTGGGCGCGGGTCAGGCCGTCGGCGCGGCCGGCGGCCAGGACGGCGTTGCGGCCGGCGACGAAGTCGTCGAGCGGGGTCATGTACTCGGTGAGCGCGCGGTAGACGACGCGGTCGGCGGTGAGCGGGTCGAGGGTGCGCCGGATGTCCCACAGGGCGCCGCTGAAGATGGTGGAGTTGAGGTGCACGCCGCCGTTGTCGGAGGCCAGGGAGGCGCCGACGTAGTCGTCGACGGTGGTGTGGTGGTCGTCGAGGTGGCGGGTGGCGCAGGCCTGCGGGGTGCCGGTGCGGCACAGGTCCTCGCCGAGCAGCGCGGCCCTGGGGTCGTTCATCGCGATGCCGCGGGTGGTGACCTCGATGGCGTTGCCGAAGTAGTCGGCGAGGCCCTCGTCCATGGCGCCGGACTGGCCGAGGTAGGCGAAGTTGGCGCTGTTGGCGATGACGCCGTGGGTCATCTCGTGGGCGGAGACGTCGAGGGCGGCGGAGAACGGGTAGTACGTGTCGTTGCCGCTGCCGTAGATCATCTTGCTGCCGTCCCAGTAGGCGTTGGGGTAGGGACGGCCGCCGGCGGTGACGTCGACGACGGAGACGATCGGGCCGTTCTTGCCGTCCAGGCCGAGGCGGCCCAGGCGGTCGCGGTAGAAGTCGTAGACGATCCCGGCGTTGAGGTGCGCGTCGGTGGCGCCGTCGGTGCCGGTGGCGGCCGGGAAGTCGGGGGTCGGGGAGCTCGCGGGGCGGGCGTCGGCGGGGATGGTGCCGAAGTCGCCGACGTCGCGGCCGGCCGCGTCGTAGGTGGTGATCGCGGCGGGGCGGGTGAGGTCGGTGAACTGGTAGGTGCCGTCGGGGAGTTTGCCGATGTTGACGTTCGCGCTCTTGCCGTGGACGTCGGGGGCGGTGCCGGTGGCGGGGGTGACGGTGGCCGGGGCCGGGTCGGGGGCGGCCGCGTTGGGCGCGACGGCCTCGGGCCGGGCGGCGGCGGTGGCGGTGGACGGGGTGCGGGCGTCGTGGGCGAGGGCGACGACGCCGGCGGTGGCGTCGACGTAGACGTCGCGCGTGAGCGGGGTGCCGTCGGCGCCGGCGCCGCGCACGGTGTAGTGGCGGGTCAGGCGGCCGGCGCCGTCGGGCAGGATCACCAGGCCGGCGTCGTCGGCGGTGGCCTTGGCGCGGGCGGCGTCGGGCAGGGCGCCGAGTGCGGCGGTGCGCAGCAGGTCGTCCGGGACGGTGGGCGCGGTGGGGGCGGTGAGGCCGGTGAAGTACTTGCCGCCCGCCGATTCGACGTGCTGGGCGGCGCCGTCGCCGGCGAGGTGGACGAGGTACTGGGCGCCGAGGACCGGGACGCCGCCCTCGTTCTGCTGGAAGCGGACGGTGCGGCGGCCGTCGGGGGCGCTCTCGGTGCCGGCCTCGGCGAGCTGGGCGGGGTCGACCTGGTAGCGGTCGCGGTGGGCGGCCAGGTGGGCGCGGGCGGCGTCGGCCGGGTTGCCGGGGGCGGGGTCGGCGAGGCCGGTGACCAGCTGCGGGGCGGCGGTGTCCTGGCCGGCGACGACGCCGGGGACGGGGTCGCCGGGGGCCTGGGCGGGCGCGGTGTCGGCGGTGGCGGTCGGGGCGGCGGTGGCGGTGGCGGTCGGGGCAACGTAGGCGGCCAGGGCGGCCAGGCTCAGGGCGGCGGCTATGCCGGCGCCGAGCGTCCGGGGCGTGCGGGCGTGACGGTGCACTGCGCTCCTCTCACGGAACGGGAACACGGGAATCGGCGGTGGGGGGGGCCGGCGGGGGGGGCCGCCCCCCCCCCCGCCCGCCAACAAAACCTCGCCCGTTTTATTTAGTAAAACAAACCACCCGCCGGCGGGGGCCCCCCCCCCCCCGCCCCGCGGGGGGCGCGGGGGGGGGGGGGTTGTGGCCGTCCCGCGCCCGCCCCTCCGGCTCGGCGCCCCCGGGGGCGGGGGGGGGGCGCCGCGCCCCCCCCCCCCCCCCACGTCCACGTCACGAACATAAGCCATCGCTCTTTATATGTCGAACAACTACCTATCGCCGGGTGTCCGACCCCGCCTCCTGCGCGGGCGGGGATCAGGCGGCGCGCTGGCCGTGGAGGAGGAGGGGGACGGCGTGATTGGTGAGCGCTTCGGCGAGGCGGGCGGCCTGGGCGGGGGCCATCACCTGGCCGAGCTGCTGGACGGGGGCGAAGCGGGCGCCGAGCAGTCCGCTGCGGTGCTGGGGCGGGACGGTGAGCTCCTGGGTGGTGGTGCCGCCGTCGAAGACGAGGTTGAGGCGCTCCAGGTAGCGGTCGGCGGGGGTGAAGTCGACGGCGAGGACGTGGGTGAGGCGCCGGGAGAGGCCGGTCTGGGCGAGGAGGTGACGGGCGGCGGCCTCGTGCGGGGGCTCGTTGGGGCGGGCGGATCCGCCGGGGAGGATGAGTCCGTCCATGTAGTCGGGGTCGACGAGCAGGACGTCGCCGCGGGGGTTGCGGACGAGGGCGAGGCAGCCGAGCCGACAGACAGGCGGCTTGGCGAGGAGGCGGGGGTCGCGCATCGGGGGGTGCTACTTCCTGTTCCAGAAACACCAGTTGATCAGGGCGGCGAAGCCGAGCAGCCAGAGGAGACGGGCGGCGAGTTCAGTCGTCATCGGCGGCGAGGCGCTCGAAGTGCAGCCCCTTGCGGAGCAGTTCGACGATCCGGACGACATCGGAGGTGCGGGCGGCGCCGAGGGAGATCAGGTAGCAGCCGGTGCGGCGCCCGAAGTCCCAGTCCACTTCGAGGGAAGGCAACTTGGCCCCGCCCAGGGCGAGGACGGCCGCCAAGTCGTCGGCGACGAGGGCGGCTTCACGGCGCTGCTCGGCGGTGGCCCGGTTGAGCATCGAGGCCATCACACACCGGTCCTGCGGTGCACCTCGAACACCCGCCACGCCGAGAACGCGGCGCAGAAGGAGTGGAAAGAGGCGAGTTCACCGGTCGAGCCGCAGCGCAGCCACTCCCCCGTGACCTCGTTCCTCACCCGGTAGCAGCGCCCCTCCGGGTCCCACCGCACCCCGTACCCGTGAAGTCTGGACGACACCATGAGAACACCCTTCGCAATCAAGCATTTACGCTCTGTCGAGAAAAGGGTTGCGGATCGCCCCTTGCGTGGGGAAGCATCTGTAGTCGCCAGTTCAAGTTGGTTCAGTTGGGAAACACCGTGAACCGCAAGAGGCTTGACCCCACATCGTCCCCGTACGCATCGCTCGGGATCCAGCTGCGTCGCTTCCGTGAGGCACGCAAGCTGCTCCAGACCCAGCTCGGGACCGCGATCTCTTACTCCGGCGCGTACATCTCCAGCATCGAGCGCGGCGTCCGCGCGCCCAGCCGCAAGTTCGTGGAGGTCGCCGACGCGTACCTGGACACCGGCGGCACCCTTGCGCTGATGCTCGACCAGCTCGAACACAGCATCCTGATAGAGGGATTCCCCGAGTACGCCGACAAGGAAGCCGAAGCCGTCGCGATCCGGCTCTTCCAGATCGGCGTCATTTCGGGGCTTCTGCAGACCCCGGAGTACGCAGCCGCCTACGAGCAGGCCTTCGTCAGGCGCGGTGCCGTCACCCAGCAACACGCTGACGAGCGCGTGAAGTTCCTGCTCGCCCGGCAGGCCAAGCTCGAACGCCCCTCTCCTCCCCACATCCACGCCGTGCTGGACGAGTGGAGCCTGAGGCGGCCGATCGGCGGACGATCCGTAATGATCGGCCAGCTCGCGCACCTCGAACGCCTCACCGAGCAGCCCAGCATGACCATCCAGGTCGCACCGATCAGCCTCGGCGAGAACCGCCCTTTCGCCCACCCGGTGACTCTGCTGACGATGCCCAACCGCTCTCTGCTCGGCTACTCCGAGACCCACCAACGCGGCATCCTGGAACGCAATCCGGAGACGCTCGCCGGCTGGGCCAAGGACTACGATCGACTCCAGGTTGAAGCGCTGCCCCTGGCCGCGTCGCTGGAGCTGATCCGCGCAGTACGGAAGGACTTCGAAAGTGCACCCTGACCTATCAAGTGTTCACTGGCGCAAGAGCACCTACAGCGGCGGCGGCGGTGAGTGCATCGAGGTGGCCCCCGGCTTCACCGGCGTCATGCCCGTCCGCGACTCCAAGGACCCCGAGGGCCCCGCCCTCATCTTCTCCCCCGCCGCCTGGCAGTCCTTCATCACCGCCATCCGCACCGGCGAATTCGACGCCCGCTAACAACCACCGCTCCCGGCCCGGCCGCCCCAAGCACGGGGCGGCGGGGCCTTTCGGGTCTCCTATGCTCCTATGCATGGCTGACAGTGAGACCCCGTCAACGCCGCTGCACTCCGTGTCCGTCGCGGGTGCGGTCGTCCGCGAGGACGGGCGTGTGCTGGCGATCCGCAGGGCCGACAACGGCGCCTGGGAACCCCCGGGCGGGGTGCTGGAACTCATCGAGACCGTCGAAGACGGCCTGCGCCGCGAGATCTTCGAGGAGACCGGGCTCAAGGTCGGCGTCGACCAACTGACCGGTGTCTACAAGAACATGACCCGCGGCATCATCTCCCTCGTCTTCCGCTGCCATCCCGAAAGCGGCGTCGAACACCTCTCCGACGAATCCACCGCCGTCGCCTGGCTGACCCCCGCCGAAGTCACCGACCGCATGAGCGAGGCCTACGCCATCCGCATCCTCGACGCCCTCCACCCCGGCGGCCCCACCCACATCCGCTCCCACGACGGCCGTCGGCTCACCGCCATCCGCGCCGGCGAGTTCGACGCCCGATAACAACCACCGCTCCCAACCCCGCCGCCCCACCCATGGGGCGGCCGGGCCCTGCACCAAAAGTCGATCTCGCCGACCTCCCACTCCCCACGCCCAGCTGAACTCCGCACCACCCGAACGGATTCCCCCGCAGCACCGCCCCTGTACAGCACGGGAAGTCGGCCTCACCGGCTTCCCCTGGGGCTAGGGGGCGGAGCCCGCGGCCCCCCCCGGGGGGGGGCGGGGTGTTGGTGGG
>NZ_JBHWGD010000017.1:97369-101920 GCF_042733235.1 Kitasatospora sp. NPDC059722 | reverse complement strand
CTCACCCCCCCCAGCCCCCCCCCACCCCACCGCGTCTCTCCCACACCCCCGACCCGCCGGGGGGCTCCGTCCCCCCCCCCGCGCCCCGGGGGGGCCCGGGACCGATTTGGGGTCAGATCGCCTGGGCGGGTTCGTCGAGCCAGGCGTGCCAGCCGTCCGGGGTGACGGTGAGTCCGAGACGCTCGACTCCGGGCTCGCCCGTGTCGTGCCACCAGATGAGGGCCCGCTCGAAGTCCTCCCACAGGCGGCGCCCGCCGTACTGGCGGACCAGGTGAACGCTCTCACCGTCGCGGAACGTCGCTGCGGCCCAGGCCGGGGTCGTAAGGGAGTAGAGCCACAGGGTGCGGGCACCGTCCTGGTGCGGCTGGATCGCGTGCGTCACGTCGCGCAGGCGCAGCCCGGCGGCCAGCGGAAACGGGTCGAACTTTCTGTGCGACGGGAGGGCGGCGGCGGTGGTGTGTTCGGCGACGGTGCCGCCGTCTGCGGGGTTGTCCGGCCATCGCAGGCGCTGGGAGCGCATCTTCATGAACTCCACGGGCTGGAGGAACGGGCCGCTCGCGGTGCCGTCGCCGTGGACGGTGAGGCGGGCCAAGGCGTCGGCGTTGGAGTAGTGGGTGCCGAAGGGCGCCAGGATCAGCCCGCCGGGGCGGGTCTGCTCGATCCACGCCTGGGGGATCTCGCGCAGCCCGAAGGTGGCGGTGATCCGGTCGTACGGGGCGCCGGCCTGGTGGCCGAGCGCGCCGTCCCCGCAGACGACCTGCGGCTGGTAGCCGGCGGCGTGCAGGGCGGCACGGGCCTGGGCGGACACGAGCGGGTCGATCTCGACGGTGGTCACGTTCGCGTCGCCGAGCCGGTGGGCGAGCAATGCGCTGTTCCATCCGGTGCCGGTGCCCTGCTCCATCACCCGCATCCCCGGCTCGGCCTGGAGGTCGTCCAGCATCGAGGCGACGAGCGACGGCATCGAGGCGGAGCTGGTCGGCACCGTGCCGGGTTTCCGGCCGGCGTGAGCGCCGTCGTCCCATTGGGTGACGATCGGAATGTCCGCGGCGGCGGCCGCCGACCAGCCTCGTTCGTCCTCGGTGCGGTCGAGGGGCCGGCTCTTCCCGGTGGCCATGTCGTGGGCCCAGATCAGGTCCGGCAGGAACAGCGAGCGCGGGACGGCGTCGAAGGCCGTCGCCCACGCGTCGGCGATGGGGAAGGACCGCCCTGGCGCGGGGCGGCCCTCCTGCTCGGGTGCGAGCGTCACTTCTTGTGTCCTCCGTCGCCGGGCGGTGTGCTGCCGTCGGGGGACGGCGGGTCGGTCGGCGGCGTCCAGGGCGTCCCAGGGTGCCCGTCGCCGCCGTCCCCGCCACCGCCGCCGCCGTGCCCTCCGCCATCAAGTGCGACCGTCTCCATCACCGGCTCCTCTCCAAGGGGTGGCCGCCGCTCTGCGGGCCCTCAGGGCGAGTGCCCCGGTTCCTTCCGCAGAGCGGCACCCACGACGTTAGGGAGTGACGTCGCGATCACTCAACGCACTTGCGGATTCTTGCGCACCTTCATTCGAGGACGCCGATGGCATCGGCGATCAGGCGCCGGGCGGCGTCCCCGTGCGCGGCCATCTGCGACAGCTCGGTGAACGCCTTCGCGTAGTCGGCGAGTTCGCGGGGCTGAGTGACGCTGATCTCCGCCGTGAGCGTCTCCACCGAGCAGCTTGAGGCGTCGAAGAGGTAGAAGGCCTCAAGCGGCCACACTGCACGCTCGGCTCCGAACGGAATGATGCCCAGGCTCAGCGAGGGCAATGGCATCAAGGTGATCAGGTGGCGCAGTTGGCCGGCCATCGCGGCAGGATCGCCGATCCGGTGGCGCAGGACGGCTTCCTCCAGGACGACCACGAAGCGGTGGCCGCCCTCGTACAGGAAGCGGCTGCGAGCGACTCTGGCGGCGACCGCCTCGGTGACGTCGTCGGCGTAGCCCTTGAACCGGGTGATGCCGTTCAACAGCGCGGTGGCGTAGGCCGGGGTCTGGAGGAAGCCCGGGATGACGTTGGAGGCGTAGACGCGCAGCAGTGCGGTCCTGGCGTACCGGTCGAGGCTCTGCTGCTGGGTGCGGGCAAGGCCGCTGCGGTGCAGTCGTCGCCATTCCATGTACATCGAGTCGACGGCACGGGCGGTGGCGATCAGGTCCGGGACCTGGTCGTCGGCGCCGCACGCGGCGCACCAGGCGCGGATGTCGTCCTCGGAGGGGGCTTTTCTGGCGTTGAGGATGCGGGAGGTCTTGGACTCGTGCCAGCCGCAGCGGGCGGCGAGTCGCTGCCCGTTGAGGCCGGCGTCCAGCATCAGGTCGCGCAGCCGCGCGGCGACGGCCCGCCGGGCGGCTTCGGCACTGGAGGAGGGGGAGGAGTACATCCGCGGGCGGTCCGGAGCGAGGGTCAGACGGTGTACTTCTCGTGTGGGACGCCGCGCTCCCAGACCGCCTCGAAGGCGGTGGAGCAGAGCCTCACCACGGCCGGTTCCTCGGTGTAGGTCAGGCGCGGCTCGGCCCATGCGCCGTCGCCGGTGAAGTGGTTGAACAACACCCGTGCCTGGTCGAACAGCCAGAAGTCGCTGCCCGGCAGCGCGATCTCGCAGGCCTGCCTGCGGGACAGCCACCGGACCTCCTCGCCCAGATCCACGTTGGCCACGGTCAGGGCGTACTCGTAGCGGATGTAGTCGGTGACCGGCTCCGAGACGATGCGTGCCCGGCGCAGCGCCACGTCCCGGTCGGTGGCCTCGGTCACCATGGCGCGCCAGCGCGACCAGTGCGGGGAGGTGGTGTCGGTGTTCGCGTACCCGCTGCGCAGGTACTCGGCGAAGCCGCCGCTGTCCTGGCCGGCGTAGGTGTCGCGCATCTCCAGGTGCACGGCGGAGCGCTGGGCGCCCTGCAGCAGTTCAGCGAAGCTCGGCACGTTCGGCGTCATCGCAGGCCTTCCTCAGCATCGGGATCATCCGGGTGGGGATGCGGACCACGGCCTCCGTCGCCGGGATTCCGCTACCGTGTCCGGCGGTCCACTCGGTGGTGCCGATCGCGGCGAGCATCGCGTCGTCCGGCTTCCAGCCCTGGACGACGATCTCCCCCGCGTCGCGGTCCACCCACACGGTCGGCGATCCCTCGTGCTCCGTGTTCGGGTCGATCCCGACGAACTGAAGGTCCACGGTGCCTCCCATACCAAGCCGGTTGCCACATCTTGCGCCCACCGTTCCGCAGACCTGATGAGACGTCAAGAAGCAAGCCCGGCTCCCCGAAGAAGTGAGCGCCAACTGATGGACAAGTACGCGCAGTTGCTGGCCGACCTGACCGAGGCCGGCGTGCTGGGCGAGGAGTGGCGGGGCGCGTTCGAGCGTGCCCCGCGCTCTGCCTTCGTGCCGGACGTCGTGTGGACCCCGGACGAGGACGCACCGACCGGCTGCCGGCGGATCATCAAGGCCGACGACCCGGACGCCTGGTGGTCGCTGGTGAATGCCGACGGCGTGGTCGTCACACAGGTCGACGACGGACACGAGAACGGGCCGGGCATCGCCACGTCGTCGGCGTCCATGCCGTCCCTCGTCGCGGCCATGCTCCGCCACCTGGACGTGCGGGACGGCCACAACGTGCTCGATGTCGGCACCGGAACCGGCTGGACAAGCGCCTTGCTGTGCAGCTTGCTTGGCGACGACCGGGTGACCACGGTCGAAGTCGACCCGGCCATCGCCGCCGAGGCGGCGCTGAGACTCGGCGCCGCCGGATTCGCGCCCAGGCGGGTCGTCGGCGACGGGCTGGCGGGATGGTCCTACGCTGCCCCCTACGACCGCGTCCACTCGACGGCAGCCGTCCGCCGGGTGCCCTCCACCTGGATCGAACAGACCCGGCCCGGTGGCGTGATCGTCACCCCGTGGGGCACCCCGTACGCCAATGCCGGGCTGCTGCGCCTGGTGGTCGGCCGGCCGGGCGGGGCCTCGCACGGCCGGTTCGTCGGCAACGTCTCCTTCATGTGGATGCGGGCACAGCGCCCGCACGCCGTGATCGAGCCAGCGGACGTGCCGGGCCGCAAAGGGCCTTCCACGATGGACCCGGAGCTGGCCCTGGAGGACGTGAACGCCGCATTCGCCATCGGCCTTCGGGTGCCGGGCATCCGGTACGAACACGTCTGGGACGGCGCCGACCCCGGCGGCACCTACCGCATGCAGCTCTCGGACGGTGCGGGATCGTGGGCATCCGTCCGCTACGCCGCATGGGACGCCGAGGACGCCGCCCACCAGTCCGGCCCCCGCCGGCTGTGGGACGAAATCACGAGAGCCCGCCTGTGGTGGCTGGAGGAGGGCAAGCCCGACCTGTGCCGGTTCGGCGTGACCATCGCCGTGGACGGTGCGCAGTCCGTCTGGCTGGACGACCCCGGCAACCCCGTGGCCTGACCTCCGCCCGGCCCCGGGCGGCCCCCCCCCGGGGGGGGCGGGGGCCCCCGCCCCCCCCCCAAAATGTCCCGCCCGCCCTCTCTCTCCGCCCCCCCCCCCGCGGGCGGGGCGCGCGGCGGGGGGGGGGCGAGCGGGGGCGGGC
>NZ_JBHWGD010000017.1:77069-97359 GCF_042733235.1 Kitasatospora sp. NPDC059722 | reverse complement strand
GGGGGTCTCGCCTTGTGTGTCCGCGCCCCCCCCTCCCGCCGCTGGGGACCGCCCCCCCCCCCCCCCACCCCGCGGGGCGGCGGGCCCCCGGCCCGCCCCGCACCAGAAGTCGGGCCCGCCGACTTCTCGCTCACCGCCCCGCCGTCCAGGCCGGGCGGCCATGGGGGCGGTCCTCAGGCGGCCGGGCCCAGGAGGGCGGCGGTGCACTGTTCGGCGAGGTCTTCGGCGTGGGCGGGGAGGGGGTCGCCGGAGCGGAGGTGGCGGCGGACCAGGGACAGGGGCAGGTCGACCACGGCGAGGGCCACCCGCTCGGCGGCCTGCGGGCCCTCGGCGCCCAGGGCGGTGGCGAGCTCGGCGAGAGAGGCGCGCACGCGGCGGTTGCCGTCGTCCGCCCGCCGGCGGTGCTCGTCCGACCAGTCGGCGCGCCCGAAGTCCTCGGCGCCGTAGAGGAGGAGAGCGGCCTCCTCGGGGTGGGCGCGGCTCCAGGCGACGACGTGGCGCGCCGCCGCGCAGCCCGCCCGCCGTGCGTCGCCGCCGCTCGCTTCGAGGACCTTGAAGTAGCCGTCCTGGAAGCCCTCCACCGTCCGCAGCCACACCTCGGCGAGCAGCGCGGAGCGCCCGGCGAACCGGTGGTACACCGAGCCGCTCGGGGCGCCCACCTCCGTGGCGACCGCGGACATCGTCACCGCGGCCGGTCCCCCGGCGGCGGCCAGCCGCACGGCGGCGTCGAGCAGCTGGTTCGCATCGAAGCGGGGTGGTCTCGCCATGAACTGGAGAGTACCCTCCACAATATTAGAGATTGCCCTCTAAAAAGAACCCGAGGAGACCGCGATGGGTGTCTACAACGTGCACGAGCGCCTGCTGGCCGCGCAGCGAAGCGAGGTGGGAGCGCTGATCGACACCCTGGCGAGCAGCGACGACAGGCTGTGGCCGCAGGGCAGTTGGCCGTCGATGGAGTTCGACCGCCCCCTGGCGGCCGGGGCGGTCGGCGGGCACGGCCCGGTCCGCTACACCGTCGCCGCCCACGTCCCCTCGCAATGGGTGCGCTTCACCTTCAGCGGGCCGCGCGGCTTCCACGGATTCCACGAATTCACCGCCCTGGCCGTCGACGAGGAGCACACGCTGCTGCGCCACACCCTCGCCATGGCCGCCCGCGGCCCGGCGCGCCTCACCTGGCCGCTCGTCTTCCGCCCCCTCCACGACGCCTGCCTGGAGGACAGCCTGGACCGCGCCGAACTGGCCTGTTCGGGCACGGTGGCCCGCCCGGCCCGCTGGAGCCGCTACGTACGGCTGCTGCACGCCCTCCTGCACTGACCCACCGGGCGCGGCGGTCAGAGCGGCTGCGCCTGGGCCCGGGCGCAGAGGCGGCGGGCGCTGTCGCCCAGGTGAAAGTGAAGAAGAGCCGCCCGACGCTCCCGTTCACCGCGCCGCCGTGCGTCCAGGTCGCCCCGGGGTCCGGCGTGTTCGGGGGAAGCGGACGGCGGCAGCCGGCAGCAGGACGGCCGCCGTGGCCGCGCTCGGCAGGAGGGCTCCGGCAGCAGAGAACCGGCGGGTGAACCTTCGGGGGGTGGCTGACGTCGTTGGCATGGGTGGCACTGCAGGAACGGAACGTCAAGGTCCGCCCTGAAACGGGTTTCACCGGTTCATCGGTGAGATCAGATTCCGGTAGCGAGTGTTTCGTTCGCGTATCGGGGGATCTGGGAAGATCACCGGCGGTATACGAACACGAAGAAGAGGTGCGGAGCATGGTCGGTGTGGTGCTGGTTCTCGTCCTGCTGCTCGTCGTCGGCGGGTGCGCGTGCGTCGTGTGGGCGCAGCGAGGCGGGCCGGGGTGGGTGCGGGCGGTGGCGGCGGTGACGCTGGGGGCGGGCGAGGTGGTGCGCTCGGCGGCCAAGCGGCGGCGGCGCGGTTCGCGTAACGACGGGGCCGACCTCACCAGCCTCGGTGACGGCGGTGGTGGGAGCAGCGGTTCGTGAGGATCGGCACACGCTTCGCAATCGTCCCGGCACATTGTGTACCGTCGCCCTGAGGTGCGATGAAGGGGGGCGCGACCGTGAGCGAGCGCAGCGAGCGAACCACTGATGGGTGCGTGTTTCGCGAAGCGACCGCCGGGCGCAGCGAGGCGGGCGCATGAGTGGCGTTGTCGTGTATCTGCCGCCTGCGGGCGACGGCAGTGCCGGGGCGGTGACGCTGCGGCTGGGGCCCGGTCAGGTGGCGCGGTTCGGGCGGGGTTCGGCGGCGGTGCCGGTGGAGCTGCCGCTGGCGGACGCGGCGGTGTCGCGGCTGGCCGGGGAGATCCGGGTGACGGAGGACCACTGGCAGCTGAGCAACCTCAGTGCGAGCCAGAGTTACCTGGTGGAGAACCCGGAGGGTGCCGGGGAGTACCTGCGGGTGCCGCCGCGGCGGGCGGGGGCGCCGATCCCGTTCGAGTTCTCGCGCGTGGTGCTGCCGACGCACGGTGGCGGGACGCTGGCCTTTCAGGTGTTCGCCCCCGATCACGTCTACCTGGATCCGGACGGGCTGGGCGGCGACGCCCTGCGGGGCACCCGGACGGTCACGGCGTACTCGCTGGACGAGACGGCGACGTACTTCCTGGTGCTGGTGGCGCTGTGCGAGCCGCGGCTGCGTGACGAGTCGCCGCTGGAGGTGCCGACGACGCCGCGGATCGTGGAGCGGCTGGCCGGTCATCGGGCGTGCGCGCGGCTGACGGCGCGTGCGGTCAGTTCGCACATCGATTACCTGGCCGAGGAGAAGATGCGCATCGCCGCCCCGGCGGAGGAGCGGGGCGGGCGGCGCAACGGCAAGCGGGAGGCGATCGTGGCGATCGCGCTGCGGTTCGGGCTGGTGCGCGAGGAGCACCTGGCGCTGCTGCCGCCGCGCGGCCCGGTCGGCCCCGCCGGTGCCTGAGCGTGCACCCGCTGCCGCCGGGCCGGCGCGTGGGGCGCTGGGAGGTCACCGGGCCGATCGCGGCCGGGGGCTGGGCCAGTGTGTACGCGGGCCGCTCCACCGGGAGCGGTGACGGAAGCGTTGACGAGGACGGTGCCGGGGACGGTGCCGAGGGCGGTGACGGGGTCGGCGTCGAGGTCGCGCTGAAGATCCTGCCGACCGCGGGGCTGACGCCGCGCCAGGCCGCCAAGGTCGCCGAAACCGCGCGCCGCGAGGTGGAGTTCGCCCGCCGCACCCGCCATCCGCGGCTGGTGCGCCTGCTGGACACCGTGCAGCTCGGCGCGGAGGGTGACGCGTTCCTGGACGGCGCGATCGTCCTGGTGATGGAGCGCGCGGAGCGCAGCCTGCGGGACCTGCTGGATTCGGCGGAGGTGTCCGAGGCCGAGGGCGGCGCGCTGATCGCCGGGATCTGCGAGGGGCTGGCCCACCTGCACGCCGCCGGGTGGGTGCACGGCGACCTGAAGCCCGACAACGTGCTGCTGGCCGCCGACGGTTCGGTGCTGCTCGCGGACTTCGGGCTGGCGACCGAGCTGACCGGGACCGGTGGCACGCACGGCCACGCGCCGCCGATGGGCACGTTCGACTACCTGCCGCCCGAGCGCTGGCGGGCGCCGCTGGGCGAGCAGGGTGTCACCGTGCGTCCCAGCGGGGACATCTGGGCGCTGGGGATCGTCGTGCACGAGGTGTTCGCGCGCGGCGCCTCGCCGTTTCCCGGCGCGACCCCGGCGGCGCGGGCGGCGGCCGCCCAGGAGTACGCGGAGCGGCGGGCGCCGCTGCGGATGGCGGACGGGGTGCCGCCATTCTGGCGGGCGCTGGCCGCCGACTGCCTGGCGCCCACCCATGCCGAGCGCGCCGCCCACAGTGCCGAGAGCCTGCTCGCGCGCATCCGCGCCCACCGGGGCGGGGGCAGACACGGGCGGCGGCGCCACGGGCCCGCCGCGCTCGCGGCGGCGGCCGTGCTGGCGTCCGGGGCGGCGGTGGCGGGCACGGTGGCGGTGGGCTGGACGGACGCCGGCGGCAGCGCCCCGGCGGCGGGGCACGTGCGGGTGTACAACGCGGACCCGGGCTGCCAGACCCGGCCGGGCCGGGATCCGCAGTGCAGCCTGGGCCTGGCGATCGACCCGCGCGAGCCGTACCTGGCGGGGAACGTGGTGGCGACCCGGGTGTGGCACGGGGACGTGCTGGACGCGGAGTGCGAGGAGCCGCACGGGGTGCCGATCGTCGACGAGATGGGCACCCAGTCGCCCCGGTGGTTCCGGGTGCGCCTGCCCGGGGGCCCGTCGGAGCCGGCGGCGTGGCTGCCGGCGGTGCGGACCCTGGACCGCCCGGAGCTGCCGGCCTGCCCGGCACCATCCTCGACTGGCTGACGGGGCCGGTCAATCCGGAGCGTTCCGGATACCGGC
This sequence comes from Kitasatospora sp. NPDC059722, assembly GCF_042733235.1. Taxonomy (NCBI): domain Bacteria; kingdom Bacillati; phylum Actinomycetota; class Actinomycetes; order Kitasatosporales; family Streptomycetaceae; genus Kitasatospora; species Kitasatospora sp. NPDC059722. The sequence goes on along the minus strand of NZ_JBHWGD010000017.1, from coordinate 93,010 downwards.
CCCGCGCGCCCGCGGCTAGCTTGCGGACGGTCCGTCAGGGCCCTTCCACCGCGGAGCCCTTCCACCGCAGACCCCCAGGAGCCAGCCTTGCGCACTACGCCGATCCTGCGCCGTGCCGCGCGCGCCGTGGTCCCCGCCCTGGCGGCGGCCGCGCTCGCGCTGGACGCGATACCCGCCGCCACGAACGCCGCGAACGCCGCGTCCGCCGTACCCGTCCGCTCCCCCGCCACGGGAGCCGCCGCGCTCGACTCCGACACCGACGGCCCGATCGGGCGCGGCGAGGTCATGGACCGCGCGTGGTCGTGGATCGCCGAGCAGGTGCCGTACAGCCAGCAGGGCTGCCACGGCAACCAGTTCGGCTGCTACCGCCCCGACTGCTCCGGCTTCGTGTCGATGGCCTGGCACCTGGGCACCTCGCTCACCACGTGGACGCTGTGGAACGTGACCGCCGACATCCCGGCCGGTGACCTCCAGCCCGGCGACGCGCTGCTCAAGGACGCCGGCGGCACCGACCACGTCGCCCTGTTCGTGCGCTGGGCCGATGCCGCCCACACCCAGCCGGTGGTGCGCGAGGAGTACGACTTCGGCCACGTCGCCGAGGAGCGCACGTGGGGTGACGGGCTGCGCGGCTTCACCCCGCGCCGCTACAACCGCCTGGACGACCTGATGCCCTACGGCGCGATCCGGGTCAAGTACGACGCCATGGGCGGCCTGAACAGCGTGCTGGGCGCGCCGATCCGCGGCGAGCGCGACTCGGCGGCCGGCGGGCGCTTCCAGCAGTTCAAGAACGGCATCATCCTGTGGCACCCGGACGAGGCCCACCCCGTCTACGGCGAGATCCTCACCCGCTTCTGGGCCACCGACGCCGAACGGGCCTGGGGCTTCCCGACGATGGACGAGGCGGACGGGGCCGCGGCCCCCGACGGCACCCGCGGGCGCTACCAGTTCTTCGAGCGGGCCGTGATCCTGTGGTCCGCCCCGACCGGTGCGCACGTCGTCCACGGCGCCATCTACGACGCCTTCCACGCCGCCGGCCACGAGAAGGCCGTCGGCTACCCCGTCACCGACGAGGCCGACGAGCCGGGCGGGCGCGTCCAGAAGTTCCAGAACGCGACCGTCCACTGGAACGCCGCCACCAACACGACCTCGGTCACCCGCCCCTGACACTCCGTACGGCGCTCGCAGCCCCCGGCCCTCCCGCGGCCGGGGGCCCGGGCCGTCTCAGAGCCGCACCAGTTCGACGTGGGCGGCCAGGCGGGTGGCGGCTTCGGTGGCCGTGGTGACCGGGTGGGCGGGGCCCAGGGCGTCGGCGGCCTGGCGGGCGCAGCGGGCGCGCAGGCGCACGGCCTCGGCGTGGTGGCCGAGGGCGGCCAGGTCGAGGGCGAGGTTGGCGCGGGCGGTGAGCACGTCGTAGTGGGTGTCGCCGACCACGGCGGTGAGCAGGTCCATGGCGCGGCGGCCGAGTTCGGCGGCCGCTTCGCTCTCGCCGGTCTCCGCGAGGCCGGTGGCGTGGTTGATCAGGACGGCGCCCAGGTAGGGGTGGTCGGCGCCGATGGCGCGGGTGAGGCCGGTGACGGCGGTGTGGGACAGGGAGCGGGCCTCCGCGGCGCTGCTGGTGGCACGGAGGTGGACGGCGAGGCCGGCGGTCAGGGCGAGGGTGACGGGGTGGGCCTCCCCGAAGTGGTCCTGGCCGGCCCGGTGGGCGCGGGCGGCGATGCGGGCGGCGCGCTGGTGGTCGCCGCGGGCGTGGAGGGCCGCGGCCAGGGTGGTGGCCGCGACGAGGGAGTGCAGGTGGTGGGGGCCTTGGACGTCGCCGAGGTCCTGGTAGGTCTGGCCGGCCTGTTCGCAGGCGGCGGGCAGGTCGCCGAGGCGGAAGGTGGTGGCGGCGAGTTCGGCCCTGGCGTACAGGGACTGGGTGTTGCGGCTGCTGACGGTGCGCTGGTAGGCGAGGACGGTGTCCTCCAGCACGGTCAGCGATTCGCGTAACCTTCCCATCTCGCGCAGTGTGCCGCCGTAGGCCGCGGCCGAGAGCAGGGTGTCGAGGTCGGCGGGGCCGAGCAGGCGCCGCTGGCGGCGGTAGCTGCGGCGGTAGAGGTCCAGGGCGCGGGGCCAGTCGCCGGTGAGGTCCTCGGAGACGGCCAGGTTGTGGAGGGTCATGCCGATGCGCGGGTGGTCGGGGCCGAGCGCCTGGAGGACGTGGTCGAGGGTGTCGCGGTCGAGTTCGCGGGCCTCCTGGTAGCGGCCGAGCAGGCGCAGGTCGGCCGCGAGGTTGCCGGCGGCGATGAGGGTCTGCAGGTGGCGGGGGCCCAGTTCGCCGCGGAAGCGTTCCAGGGCGGTGCGGTCGATGGTGTAGCTGGCCCGGAATTCGCCCTGTTCGCGGAGCACGTTGGCGAGCTGGACGCGCAGCATGCCGGTCTGGAGGCCGTCGGTGCCTGGGCGCCCGCCGTCCGGGGCGGCCCTGCTCCAGCGTTCCAGGGTGCGTTCGGCGAGTTCCCTGGCCTCCGGGTAGAGGCCGCGCTTCCACAGGAAGCGTACGGAGTTGACGATGAGCCGGCGCACGTCGGCCTCGGTGGAGTCGGCGGCGCCGCTGGGCCACAGGTGCGGGAGGATCTCGGCGAAGGCCTCCCAGGTGCCGACCCGGTCGGGGTCGGAGGGGGCTGCGGCGGCGAGGGCGAGCTGGACGACGCGGCGCATCTCCTCGCCGCGCTGGGCGGGCAGCTGGTCGCGGACGACGGCCTGGACGAGGCGGTGGACGGTCAGGGACTGGCGGCCGGCGTCGGCGCGGGCCAGGCCGGTGCGGTGGATGGTGCGCACGAGCTCGCCCATCTCCAGGCGGGTGCCCAGGGCGTCGCCGTCGAGGCCGAGGTGGCGGGCCAGCAGCGGGGAGAGCAGCAGTGCGGTGGGGATCGGCTCGGGGCCGAAGTGGGCGCAGATTTCGAGGAGTTCGGCGGCGCGGGCGTTGGTGCGGTGGAGTTCCTCCAGGGACAGGTGCCAGGTCGCGGCCACCGAGCGCGGGTAGTCGGTGGCGGGCAGGCGGGTGCGGTCGAGGATCTCGGTCATGGTGGCGGCGAGCAGGTCGAGGTAGTCGGTGACGGGCATGCCGCTCTCGCGCAGCCAGGCGGCGGCCTGGGCGATGGCCAGCGGCAGGTCGCCGAGGCGGTCGCAGACCTGGTCGGCCGCGTCGTGGCCGAGGCCGGGGTTGAGGCGGTGGAGGTGCTGGAGGCTCTCGGTGCGGCGGAAGACGCCGAGTTCGACGACTCCGGCCCGGCCGCTCCAGGCGGGGTTGCGGGAGGTGATGAGGATGTGGCCGCCGAGGGGGCCGTCGACGAGCCAGCGGGCGAGCTGGTCGGGGCCGGTCGCGTTGTCGAGGATGAGCAGCCAGCGCCGGTAGGGGGTGCCGTGGCGCAGGGCGGCGAGGACGCGGGCGGCGGTGTCCTGGCTGTCCTCGCCGTGTTCGAGGCCGAGTCCGGGGGCGAGGGCGGCCAGCCGGGTGGCGATGAGTTCGGGCTGTTCGGCGCCGATCCACCACACGACGTCGTAGCCGGCGCGGAAGCGGTGGGCGTATTCGGCGGCGGTCTGGGTCTTGCCGACGCCGCCGAGGCCGGTCAGGACGCGGACGGCGCCGGCGCCGGCGGTGGTGAAGCCGTCGCGCAGGGCCTCGAGTTCGCGGTCGCGGCCGGTGAAGGAGGTGTTGCGGGCGGGGATGTCCAGGACGGCGGGCAGGTCGCCGGGGTGGCCGCCGCGGGCGGACGGGCGGTCGCCGGCGCTCTCCCGGGCGGGGTGGCCGACGGCGGTGGCCAGCCGGGTCAGGGAGTCGGCGGCCGAGGAGCCGGCGAGGTCGACGCTGGGCCGCTCGGCGAAGAGCCGGGGCAGGGCGGTGTCGGGGTCGCCGACCCGGACCGGGACGAGGGCGGGCACGCCCGGGGCCGCCTCGCGGCCGGCGAGCGCGCGGAAGAGGCGCTCGGCGCGGGGGTGGCCGGGGTAGGCGGCGGAGAGCAGGACGACGACGCGGCCCTGGCCGGTCAGGGCCCAGCCGGCCTCGACGGGCAGGCCTTCCTCGGCGGCGGCGACGCTGTGCAGGGTGGTGCGGTAGCCGAGGGCGGTCAGCTCGGTGGCGGCCCACTCGGCCCACATCCGTTCGGCGGGGGCGTAGCTGACGAACAGGTGGGCGGGCGGGTGGTGGCCGGCGGTGGCCGCGGGCTGGTCGGGGCGGGGGCCGGGCGGGAAGGCGCCGGGGTAGTGCCGCAGGTCGAGGTCGGCGAGTTCGGGCAGGCGGGCGCGTTGGGCGGGCAGGCGGACCCGTTCGGCCAGGACCTCGACGACGCGCCGGTAGTCCGCTCCGCCCGGGTCCTGTTCGATGAGGCGGCGCAGTCCGAGTTCGGCGTAGCGCTCCCCCATGGCGGGTTCGACGTACTGGACCTCGTCGGCGGGGGCGGCGGGCCCGGCGGGCAGGGGCTCCCACAGGACGGGCAGCAGGGCGCCGCTGTCCCAGCCGGTCTCGCGTTCGTAGGCGATGGTGCGGGAGCGGAAGGCGGTCCACTCCTTGCCGCAGTAGACGCTGGCGAAGTAGGCGGGCGAGTAGAGCGCGACCATGGTGCGGCAGCGGGCGACGGTGCGCGACAGCCGCAGCTCCCAGTCGGTCCCGAGGAACAGCTGCTCGACGTCCCGGAAGCTCGGCAGCGCGGCCGCGTCCGGGTCGCGCCGGGCCAGTTCGGCGCGCAGGTCCTGGTAGAAGCCAGCGACGGCCGAACCGTTGTCGTCCGCCCGCGCGTAGCTGAGGAAGAAGTACGCCTCCATGTGTCCCCCGGCACTCTGGTGTCCGTACTCGGACGGGTCCGTCCAGTGTGGACCGGCGCACGCGGGTTGCGTAGGGGCCGGGGCGCGTGCGTGCCGTGCGTGCTCAGGCGGGCTGGACGAGCCGGTTCTCGTAGGCGTACACGACCGCCTGGACCCGGTCGCGCAGGCCGAGCTTGAGCAGGATGCGGCTGACGTGGGTCTTGACGGTGGCCTCGGCGAGTTTGAGCTCGGCGGCGATCTCGGCGTTGGACAGGCCCCGGGCGACCGTGATCAGGACGCTGCGCTCGCGGGCGGTCAGCGCGGCGACGGCCTCCTCGCCGCGGGTGGCGCCGCGGCCGTCGGCGGGCAGGTGGGAGGCGAAGGTGTCGAGCAGGCGGCGGGTGACGCGCGGGGAGACGACCGCGTCGCCCGCCGCCACGCAGCGGATCGCGGCGAGCAGCTCGTCCGGTTCGGCGTTCTTCAGCAGGAAGCCGGAGGCCCCGGCGCGCAGCCCGGCGAAGGCGTACTCGTCGAGGTCGAAGGTGGTGAGGATGAGCACCTTGGTGTCGGGGCGCTGTTCGACGATGCGGCGGGTAGCCTCGATGCCGTCGGTGCCGGGCATGCGGACGTCCATGAGGACGACGTCGACGGGCCGCTCGACGGCCAGGCGGACGGCCTCCTCGCCGTCGCCGGCCTCGCCGGCGACCTCCAGGTCGGGCTGGGAGTCGAGGGTCATGGAGAAGGCCAGGCGCAGCAGCGGCTGGTCGTCGACCAGCAGGACCTTGATCGTCATGCGGGGCTGGGCTCCTCGTCGGTGTCGCCGGGGTGGTCGTCGGTCAGGTGGAGGGTGGCGGCCACCCGCCAGCCGCCGCCGGGGGCGGGTCCGGCGGTGAGGTTGCCGCCGTAGGCGGCGACGCGTTCGCGCATGCCGGCCAGGCCCTGGCCCAGGCCGGGGGCGGTGGCGGTGGGGCGGCCGTCGTCGCGGATCTCCAGGGTGACGGCGGCGGGGGTGGCGTGGACGGTGACGCGGGCGCGGGCGCCGGGGGCGGCGTGCTTGAGGGTGTTGGTGAGGGATTCCTGGACGAGGCGGTAGGCGGTGAGCTGGGCGCCGGGTGAGACGGCGGTGCTGTCGCCGGTGACGTGGAGGTCGGTGGGCAGGCCGGCGGCGCGCACGTGTTCGGCGAGAACGGTGAGCTGGCCGATGCCGGGCTGGGGGTGGCGCAGCGCGTCGGGTTCGTCGGCGCGCAGGACGCCGAGGAAGCGGCGCATGTCGGTGAGGGCCTGGCGGCCGGTCTCGGCGGAGCGGCGCATGGCGTCGGTGGCCTTGTCGGGGGCGGTGGCGTTGGCGTAGGCGGCGGCGTCGGCGAGGGCGACCATGACGGAGAGGTTGTGGGTGACGATGTCGTGCATCTCGCGGGCGATGCGGGAGCGTTCCTCGGCGACGGCGAGGGCGGCCTGCTGGTCGCGCTGGTGTTCCAGGTCGCGGGCGCGCTCTTGGAGGGCGGTGAGCTGGGCGCGGCGGGCGCGGACGTTGAGTCCGAGGGCGACGGCGGCCAGGACGGTGCCGGAGAACAGGACGAACACGCGCAGCCACAGCGGCAGGTGGGCGGCGTTGCCGTGTTCGGTCAGCGGGGGCCAGCGCAGCAGGGCCATGACGACGCCGAGTTCGGCGACGCCGTAGGCGATGAGGGTCAGGCGGCGCCGGCAGTGGGCGGCGACGGTGTAGAGGGCGAGCAGGACGGCCGCGTCGGCGGGCATGGGGTGGCCGGTGGCCCACTGGGCGAGGGCTGCCAGGGAGATCGCGGCGAAGACCGGGAAGGGGGCGCGCCGGCGCAGGGCGAGCGGCAGGACGAGGGCGAGCTGCAGGGCCCAGAGCCAGGGGGTGGCGTGCAGCTCGCGGCGCTGGGGCAGGGCGGTGAGCACGAGCAGGCCGAGGGCGGCGGCGGCGTCGACGAGGGCGGGGTAGCGCTCGGTGAGGACGGCCGCGCGCAGCCGGGCGAGCCCGCGCGGGACGCCGAGGCGTCCTGCGCGGGCTGCGGGGGTCCGTTCGGCGGTGGTCACCCGTTTTCTCCCCGAACGTCCGGGCCTGTGCAACGGGGACAAGTGGGGTGCGGAGGCTTCTGTCGCAGGTTCTTGTCAGTGGCGGCCGATAGCTTGACCGGGTGCATCTGAGGTACTCCTATCGGCTCTACCCAACAGCAGGACAGCGTAATGCGCTGGCCCGGACGTTCGGGTGCGCTCGGGTGGTGTACAACGATGCCCTTGCGGTCCGGAAGGAGGCCCGGAAGGGCGGTCTGCCGTTCCCGAAGAGCACCGATCTCCAGAAGCTGGTGATCACGACGGCGAAGAAGACGGCGGAACGGGCGTGGCTCGCGTCGGTGGGCGTGGATCCGCTGATCCAGTCCGTGCGAGACCTGGACACGGCGTACCGGAACTTCTTCGACTCGCTGGCGGGCAGGCGAGCCGGCCCGCCAGTGGGGCTGCCCAGGTTCAAGTCGCGCAAAGACAGCCGGCAGTCGCTGCGGTTCACCCGTAATGGGTTCCGCGTCCGCCCGAACGGGAAGCTGAACCTGGCGAAGATCGGCGACGTGCGGGTGGAGTGGTCCCGTGTGCTGCCATCCGCGCCGTCGTCCGTGACGATCGTGCTGGATGCGGCCGGACGGTACCACGCGTCCTTCGTGGTGGAGGTGGAAGCCGGTCTTCTGCCCGAGGCGACCGCCGAGGTCGGCATCGACCTCGGCCTGACCTCCTACGCGGTCCTCTCCGACGGGCAGGTGATCGACAACCCGCGCTTCCTGCGCAAGGCGGAGAAGAAGCTCAAGGCCGCGCAGCGGGAGCTGTCCCGCAAGGCCAAGGGCAGCAGGAACCGGGAGAAGGCCCGCAGGAAGGTCGCCAAGGCGCACGCCAAGGTGGCCGACACCCGCATGGACTGGCTGCACAAGCAGACCACCCGGCTGATCGGCGAGAACCAAGCCGTCTTCCTGGAGGATCTGAACGTGCGCGGCCTCGCCCGAGGGCGCCTGGCCAAGTCCGTCCACGACGCCGGATGGGCCGCCTTCCGGCATCTCCTCGAACAGAAGGCGGCCCGGTACGGGCGCACGGTCGGCATCGTGCACCGTGCGTTCCCGTCCTCCCAGCTCTGTTCGGAGTGCGGACACCGCGACGGTCCCAAGCCCCTCGCGATCCGCGAGTGGGCCTGTCCGGCGTGCGGTGTGCTCCATGACCGTGACCTCAACGCTGCTCGCAACATCCTGGCCGCCGGGCGGGCGGACAGGCTAAACGCCCCTGGAGAGCCGGTGAGACCCGACGTGGCGATCCCACGCCGGGCACGGCCCGTCGAACGGGGAACCCACCTCGGCGGCTGCGGATCACGGACACGTGCCGCCCCCGCGCGGGGGATCCCCCCGCCCAAACCCAGTCTCTTATACACCGGACCATGCTCACACCCCCCCGGGACCCCGGGCCCCGGGTTCGGGTGGCTGTCATGCGTCGCGTCGCTTGAGGACGACGGCGGCGCCGATCAGGGCGGCGAGGACGTAGAGGCACATCACGCCGAAGCCGGTCCAGGGGGCGAGGTCGTGCGGGCCCTGCTGGAGGGTGGCGAGGGCCTGGCCGGCGTTGCCGGGCAGGTAGGGGGAGATGGTGTCGCGCCAGGAGCTGGGCAGGGCCTCGGTGAGCAGCGGGAGCAGCATGAGGACGCCGAAGACGCTGGCGATGCCGCCGGCGGTGTTGCGGATGAGGGTGCCCAGGCCGACGGCGAGCAGGCCGACGGCGGTGAGGTAGAGGCCCATGCCGAACACGACGCGGGTGACGCCGGGGGCGCCGAGGGTGGTGTCGAGGTGCTTGCTCGCGAGGATCGACTGGCCGACGAAGAAGGCGATCAGGCAGGCGACGGTGGAGACGGCCCAGGCGACGGCGCCGAAGACGGCGGCCTTGGCCCAGAGCACCGGCAGGCGCTTGGGGACGGCGGACAGCGAGGCGCGGATCATGCCGGTGGAGTACTCGCCGGTGATGATCAGCACGCCGAGGACGCCGATGGCCAGCTGGGCGAAGTGGTAGCCCAGGAGGCTGTGCTCGGCGGCGCCGAAGTGCATGCGTTCGTCGGCGGGCAGGTGGTCCCAGCGGCTGACCGTGCCCCAGCACAGCAGGGCGCCGAAGCCGATGGTGAGGGCGACGGTGATGCCGAGCGTCCAGTAGGTGGAGCGCAGCGAGCGGAACTTGATCCACTCGGCGTGGACGGCCCGGGCGAGGGTGACGCCGGGGCGGGCGGGCCGGGAGGAGGGGGCGAACGCCGGGGTCGCGGTGGCGGCGGCGGGGGCGGCGGGGGTGGCGGTGGTGGTCATGCGGCCATCTCCTTGACCGGCTGGGCGGGGGTGACGACGGCCTGGTACTCCACCGCGTCCTTGGTGAGCTCCATGAAGGCTTCCTCCAGGGAGGCCTGCTTGGGGGTGAGTTCGAACAGCACGAGGGAGTGGGCGGCGGCCAGGCGGCCGATGCGCTCGCAGTCGGTGCCGGTGACTTCCAGGCGGTCGCTCTCCTCGTTCTCGTCGGCGGCCTTCTCGACCTGGACGCCGGGCTGGTCGGCGAGCAGTTCGCGCAGCCGGTCCGTGTCGGGGGTGCGCACGAGGACGGCGCTGCCGGCGGCGCGGGCGGTGAACTCGGCCACCGAGGTGTCGGCGATCAGCCGGCCGCGGCCGATGACGATGAGGTGCTCGGCGGTCAGGGCCATCTCGCTCATGAGGTGGGAGGAGACGAGGACGGTGCGGCCCTCGGCGGCGAGCGACTTGAGGAGGTTGCGGATCCAGCGGATGCCCTCGGGGTCGAGGCCGTTGACCGGCTCGTCGAGGATCACCGTGGCGGGGTCGCCGAGCAGCGCGGAGGCGATGCCCAGGCGCTGGCCCATGCCGAGGGAGAACCCGCCGGCGCGCTTGCGGGCGACCTCGCGCAGGCCCACCAGGTCGACGACCTCCTCCACCCGGCGCCGGGGGATGCCGTGGGTGGCGGCGAGGGCGGCGAGGTGGTTGAAGGCGCTGCGTCCGGTGTGGACGGCCCGGGCCTCCAGCATGGCGCCGACCTCGTGCAGCGGTGCGCCGTGCTCGGCGTAGCGGCGGCCGTTGACGGTGGCGTGCCCGGCGCTGGGGGTGTCGAGGCCGAGCAGCATCCGCATGGTGGTGGACTTGCCGGCGCCGTTGGGGCCGAGGAAGCCGGTGACGATGCCGGGTCGGACGGTGAAACTCAGGTCTTCGACGGCTGTGCGTGTGCCGTAGCGCTTGGTCAGGCCGACGGCTTCGATCATGGCGGGTCCTAGCGGAGGGGGGACGGTCCGGGGTTGTCGTCTTCCACGCTAGGCACCGGGTGGGGGGTGTTCGAGGGTCACCGGGAGGATCTTGCGGGGGGCGTGCTGGGCCGCGCGATGCACCCGGTGTACATCTCACGACGGATGCCGGGGTGCGGGGGTGCGCCGTCACGTTGGGGAGGAAACGTCACCGAACCGTGATGGTCGGGCGGCGGGTGCGGCGCTCTCTCATACATCCTTAATGTCCGCATTCGGGCGCCCCGGGGCCGGACGGGCCGGCCGCGTTTTTCCGTGCGGGGCTTGACCGCAGGTCAGAAGCCTTTCAGCGGCGGTCTCGTGCGTTGACGTGCGGGATTGGCGGCCGATAGCGTCCCGCTTGTTTTCTTTGCCAGCTCGGGGGTGCTGGTGTCTCCCGGGCGCGTCTCTCTTCATTTCCGGAGTGCCCGTGCGTAGCGTTCGAAGACTTGCCCGGCCCCTGGGCGCGGCCCCGGCGGCATCCGCGCCGGACAGCCCCCGGACCCCTCCCGGGCCCCTGCCCGGCGGCGGCGCGGGCAACGGCGTCCCCGCCGGCTGATCCCCTCCCGCGCACCGGCCCCGGCGGGCGCCGACCCCGGTGCGCGATGACCACGACCCCCTGCCGTCCCGGCCGCTCCGCGCGGCGGCGGGTGTGCGGTGCGTGCTCCCCTGCCGCGCCGCCCGTCACGGAGCGATGTCCAGGACCACCGGTGTGGATTGCGGATTCCGGTGGCCCGCACGGCACCCCGGTGCCCGATTCATGATGGATTGCGAATTTCGATGAGATTGTCACTGACCTCACGGGCCCGGTCGCGCCTCGCGGCCGGGCTCGTGGCCGGCAGCCTGCTGACGGGGCTGCTCTCGACCCCGGCCCTCGCGGCCGACGCGCCGCCGACGGCGACCGCGGCGGATCCGGACCGGGTGAAGGCGGTCGCGGCCTGGCAGGCCGGCGGGCCGGCCGTGCGCCACGCGGCGGAGACCGCGCTGACCGGTTCGGCCGACGACCTGAAGGCGTTCCTGGCGAGCGGTCAGGCCACGGCCGCCGACCAGGACCTGCGGGCCAGGATCGAGGACCTGGTCGCGGACTCCGGCCCCGGGGTGCGTGACGCCGGGACGGCCGCGCTCAAGGGCTCGGCCGACGACCTGAAGAAGTTCCTCGACAAGGGCGCCCAGAAGGCCTACGAGGACGACCAGCGGGTGAAGGTCTCCCAGCTGATCGCCACCGGCGGGCCGGGGGTGAAGGCCGCGGCGTCCAAGGCCATGGACGGCTCCCTGGCGGACGTCAACCAGTTCCTGACCACCGGCCAGTTCAAGGCGAGGGACGACGACGACCGCGTCCACCTCTCGCAGCTGATGGCCTCGGGCGGGCCGGAGGTGAAGAAGGCCGCCGGCGCAGCGCTGGACGGCTCGATGGACGACGTCCAGCAGTTCCTGCAGTACGGCTACCAGACGGCGGCCGCGCACGACCAGGAGACGCTGTCCATCGGGCAGTTGGCCGACCTGACGAAGACCGCCGCCGACCAGGCCGGCCAGCAGGCGATGACCGCCAAGGACGCGGCCGGCAAGGCCGTCGACGCCACCAGGCTCGCCAAGGAGTCGGCCGAGCGGGCCGCCGCCGAGACCAAGGCGGCGCAGGGCTCGGCTGGGCAGGCGTCGAACGCCGCCGGACGCGCCGCGGACGCGGCCACCCGGGCCGCCGCCGCGGCCAAGACGGCCTCCGCGGCCGCGAGGGCCGCCAACGAGGCCTCCCGCCAGGCCGCCAACGCCGCCGCCAACGCGGCCGCTGCGGCCACCAAGGCCGGCAACGCCGCCTCCCAGGCACTGTCCGCCGCGGCCAACGCCGCAGGCGACAAGACCCAGGCCGACGCCGCCAGCCAGGCCGCGGAGACCGCCCGCAAGGCCGCCGTGGAAGCCCGCACCGCGGGCGAGGCCAGCCAGTGGGCCGGCTTCGCGGCGACCCAGGCGGGCGCCGCCGCGCAGGCCGCCGCCTCCTCCGGTGCCAACGCCGCCGCGGCCGCCCAGGCCGCCGCCGAGGCCGCCGACTACTCCGGCGTGTCCGCCGAGGACGCCGCCCGCGCCCGCAACGCGGCCGCCCGCGCCCGGAGCGCCGCCGCCGAGGCCACCCGCGCCGCCAACGCCACCGTCGCGATCGCCAACCAGGCGGCCGCCGCGGCCGGCGACGCGCAGCGCGCCGCCAACGACGCGGCCGCCCACGCGGAAGCCGCGGCCACCGCGGCCGAGCAGGCAGCCCAGCACGCCGGTGACGCGAACACCGCGGCAGGCGTCGCGCAGGCCGCCGCCACCGCGGCCGACGCCGACGCCAACTCCGCGGCGAACTCCGCGGCCCAGGCCCACAAGGTCGCCGACATCGCCCGTGCCTCCGACGCCGAGCGCCTCGCCGGCCAGCAGGCCGCCGAGATGGCAGCGGCCGACGAGGCCTCGCGCGACGCGGACCTGAAGGCGAGGACCGCGGCGTGGGAGGCCGGCAAGGCCACCCAGTTCGCGGCCGACACCGACCAGCTGGTCAAGGACGCGACCGCGTCCGGCGTCGATGCGAAGACCGCCGTGCTGAAGGGCCGTCAGGCCGCCTTCCGGCTGCTGGACGCCGGCGGTCCGTGGACCAAGGCCGCCGCCCAGACCGCGCTGGAGGGCGACGACAGCGCCGTCCAGACGTTCCTGGGCAGCGGTCTGCCGACCGCGCGCGACTACGACGACCGCACCAGCGTGATGGCGATCTCCCAGGCGCCGGGCAAGCTGGAGCGCCGCCTCGCCGCGGAGACCGCCTCGGTCGGCACCGCCGACCAGGTGCGCGCGTTCCTGGCCACCGGCCAGTACCCGGGCAAGGACGACGACGACCGCGTCGCGCTCTCGCAGATCATGGCCACGGGTGGCCCGGGCGTGAAGGCCGCGGCCGGCAAGGCCCTGGACGGCACGATCGACGACGTCCGCGCCTTCCTGACCACCGGCCAGTTCAAGGCCCGCGACGACGACAACCGCGTCCAGGTGACGCAGGCCCTGGCCAGTGGCGGCCCCGAGGTCAAGGCGGCCGCGCAGGCCGTCCTGTCCGGCCCCGCCGACCGGCTCGTGCCGTTCCTGCAGAGCGGTCTGGCCAAGGCCCAGCAGCGCGACGCGATGACCGCCTCACACGTGGCCACCGTCGCGGCCTACCTGGCCACCATCGACGGATCGGTCGCCCAGGCGCGCCAGTACGCGGCGCAGGCCGCCCAGTCGTACGCCACCGCGCGCGGCGCGGCCAACGAGGCCGCCGGCTACGCCAACCAGGCCAACCAGTCCGCCCAGCAGGCCCAGAACTTCGCGGCCCAGGCCGCGCAGTCCGCCCAGGCCGCGCAGGCGTCCGCCGCCCAGGCGGCCCAGTCCGCCAAGCAGGCCCAGGCCTCCGCCGCCAACGCCAACGCGGCCGCCCGCAGCGCCGACTTCTCGGCCGCGGCGGCCACCAGCTACGCCAACCAGGCGCAGCAGTACGCCTCCGCCGCGAAGACCGCCTCCGACCAGGCCCAGGCCTCCGCCGCCGCGGCTGCCAAGAGCCGCGACGAGGCGCAGCAGGCCGCCAACGCCGCCCGGGACGCCTACTTCACGAAGCAGTGCACCGACACCATCGAGGGCGCGCTGGAGGACCAGACCGCCACGGTCGACGCCCAGGGCCGGGTCTCCTACGTCGTGGCCGACCCGCAGAGCGACATGAAGGCCGACCCGGTCAAGGACAACATGGGTCACTGCACCGCCGGTGACTTCGTCATGGGCCGCGGCGACGTCCTGCTGAAGAACGTCGACCCCAAGGTCTGGCACCAGAACGACAAGGGCCAGGACGTCTGTGACCTCACGGTGACCGTCCACGTCACCGGCACGGTCAACTACGTGATGAAGACCTGCCCGGAGCCGGGCCTGTCGATCGCGGCCTGCACCGGCAAGTACAGCGTCTGGAACACCGTCGTCGTCAGCAGCACCAAGGTCGACGACCAGCGTGACCAGAACGTCCAGATCACCTACTTCGACTACAAGGCGCACTACTCGCCGGAGGCGGTCCGCGGCCAGATCCTGTGGCACGCGCTGACCGACGACTTCGTCAAGTGCTACCACGACTTCGGCTTCAACAGCTCGTGCGCGTGGGCGGCGTCCAACTTCATCCCGTACGGCACCCTCGCCAAGGGCGCCAAGGCCGTGGTGGCGTTCCGCTTCGCGCTGGAGACGGGCGTCGGCATCGAGGACGCCAAGATCGCCGTCCAGGCGACGCTCAACGGCTACAGCCAGGCGGCCATCAACAAGCTGACGTCGACGGCGGACGCGGTCGCGAAGTTCCGCCTCACCCTGAAGGACGGCGTCGGAACCGAAGCCGCGCTCCAGGCCCTGCGGCAGGACCAGAACGTCGACCGCACGCTGGTCCAGCAACTCGAGGGCGAAGCCAAGGTTTCGGAGAACGGCCGCAAGGCGCCGGCCTGTCTGACGAAGCGCAACAGCTTCCCGGCCGGCACCCTCGTGCTCATGGCCGACGGCACGACCCGTCCCATCGAGCAGATCCGCATCGGGGACACGGTCACGGCCACCGACCCCGCCACCGGCGCCACCAGCGCGCAGCGCGTCGAGAACACCATCTACACCCCCGACGACCGTGACTTCACCGAACTCACGATCGCCGCTCCCGACGGCACCGCTTCGGCCATCACCTCCACCGACCACCACCCGTACTGGTCGGAGAGCGCCCACGACTGGCGCGACGCCGTGGATCTGGTTGTCGGCGACACGGTCCGCACCGCCGACGGCCGGGCCCCCGTGATCACCGGTACCCGGCACTGGACGACGCTGCAGCCCGCGTACAACCTCACCGTCGCTCTCGTCCACACGTACTACGTGCTGGCCGGCAACACGCCGATTCTCGTCCACAATTCCGGCTGCGGAGACATCCTCGGGGACACGTCAAAGCTTTCCGGATGGATTCCGCCTGCCATCCCAGATGAGTCCATGGCCGTCGTCAGGGATATCCAGCAGTACGGCGTCGAAGCCCAGGGAGCCGGCAATCAATTTGCCGGACCGTCCACTCCCGCCCGTTTTGAAAACTCAGGAAAGAATGGCGGCCACCAGCTTCCGCAGTACGACAGCACCGGAAAAGCGATCACATACCGAGAGTGGGGAACGGTTCAGGCGGGGGCTAATCCAAAGCCTGGCGGCGAGAGGATCGTGACCGGGTCGGACGGGTCGATCTACTATACTGCGACCCACTATCAGACCTGGATCGTGGCGGTGCCTGGATCGTGAAAGACCTTGAGCTGTGGACCCTGGAGGGACCTTCGCTGCTGACGGCTCGCGCCGACTCGCAGTTCTCGATCGCCGCATTGATGCCACCGTCGGGCTCGATCGTCGCAGCCCGCCTGGACGGCCGGAAGCTGGTCGAGGCACATGACGCCTTCGAACAGTTTTCCTACGCCCTGACGTTTCCGGCGTACTTCGGCTGGAATTGGGATGCACTGTCCGACTGCCTGCGAGACCTGTCGTGGCATCCGGCCGATCATTACCTGATCATCGTCGACCACACCGAAAGCATGCTCGCCGGGAATACCGAGGAGCGTGAAATTCTGCTCTCGATTCTTTCGCGTGCCGCGCGAGAGTGGGCGGACCCGCTCGGGAAGCCCGACGGCAAGGGAGTGCCGTTCAAGGTCCTCCTTCTCTGCGATGACGAGCCCACCGAGGCGCTGCACGCAGAGACAGCCATGCGATAGATCCACCACGCACATCCCGGAGGCGGCCGCGGGGTAACGTCCGCGGGGGCCGCAGGGCGGCGGGGGGGGGGCCCCCCCCCCGCCGGGGTGCCCCCCAGGCGGGGCCCCCGGGCGCACCGCGG
>NZ_JBHWGD010000017.1:70407-77059 GCF_042733235.1 Kitasatospora sp. NPDC059722 | reverse complement strand
CCCTGGCTATAGACCCCCCCCCCCCCCCCGGGCGCCCCCGGGGTATACACTTCCGCTGGAGCCTCTGGCCGTCTGACGGCGGCACCCCCCGCGGCCGGGTTCCGCACCTGGCGGGCCACCAGGACTCTCGGCGGCCCGGAGTCCGCCACACTGCCAAGCCTCACGAACCTGCCAAGCCTCACGAACCTGCCAAGCCTCACGAACCCGCCAGGGCGCTCGCCCCCGAGGACCACCCCCCAAGGCAGTGCCATGTCACACCCTTGCGGTGGCATATAACCTGTGACATTGTTCTGACCCTGAATCCGGTGACAGGTTGTCGTCAAGGTCCCCCTCCCTCACGCCTCGTGGCTGACGCTCCGTTACTCATCTCCCCCACTCAGGACAAGGACACCGCAGTGCGTCTGCGCCAATCCCTTCCCCTTCTGGTGGCCGGTGCCCTCGCCGGCTCCGCGTTCATGCTGCCGACCCCCGCCCTCGCCTCGCCCGCGGCGGCTCCCGTGAAGGCCGCCGCGCCGGCCGCGCCCGCGCCGTTCGGGGCCGAGATAGCCTCCCCGGCGTCCGAGGCGATAGGACGCACGGCCGCCCCGCTGGCGGCCGACCGGCTCGGGCAGGCCCTGCAGCCGGCCGGGACGGCCGTGCAGAGCGGCCCGTCCACGGGCGCCAAGCAGCCCGCTCCCGCCCCCGTGAAGCACGCGTTCGCCGCCGCCAAGTCCGGTGCGGACGTGGCCGGTTGCACGCCGGCCGACTTCGGCTCCCGCAGTGGCGCCGACCTGGTCTCCTTCGTCCAGGGCTCGACCACGGACTGCGTCAACACGCTGTTCAACGTCACCGGGACCGACGCCGGGAACGTCTTCAAGCAGTCCCAGATGCTCACCGTCGCCGCCGCCTTCCAGGCCCAGGCCGCGCACTACACCGGCGACAACTCCACCGGCATCCTGCAGCTCGTGCTGTTCCTGCGGGCCGGCTTCTACGTCCAGTCCAACAACGCCTCCGCCGTCGGCCCCTACGACGCCTCGCTCACCGCCGCCGTCAAGGCCGGCCTCGACGCGTTCTTCGCCGGCGCGCGCTGGCACGACGTCACCGACGCCAACGGCCTCGTGCTCTACGACGTGCTGGTCCTCACCGACAGCGCCAACATCCAGGCCCGCTACCTGAACGTCTACAAGCAGGTCCTGAACGGCTACGACAACGGCTACAACGCCTTCCCGAAGATGGTGAAGGCCGTCAACGCCGTCCTGTTCGCACCGCTGTGGCGGGCCAACTGGAACCCCGACTACGTCAGCGCGGTCGCCGCCGACCCGAGCGTGATCACGGCCCTCGCGAACTTCGCACAGAACCACAAGGACCTGCTCGGCACCGCCAACCAGTTCCTCGACGTCAACGCCGGCAACGACCTCGCCCGCACCGCCGGCGACGGCGGCTCCGTCGCCGCGTTCACCCGGCCCCTGGTCAAGCAGGTCCTCGACACCACCCCGGTCACCGGCAGCACCGGCCCGCTGTACGTGTACACCGCGTACAACGCCAACCAGTACGACGGCGCGCAGTGCTCCTCCTACGGCACCTGCGACCTGCCCGGCAAGCTCACCGCCGCCGTCCTGCCCAATACGCTGGTGTGCGACAACCGCACCATCCGCGGCGAGGCCCTGTCCGCCGAGGACCTGGCCACCGTCTGCGCCAGCCTGCGCGGCGAGGACGGCTTCTTCCACACCATGGTCAAGGACAACGGCCCCGTCCCGAACCAGTACGGCAAGACCATCACCCTCGCCGTCTTCAAGAACCAGGCCGACTACCTCACCTACTCCTGGGCCATCTACAACAACTCCACCAACAACGGCGGCCAGACCGTCATGGACGTCACCGACCCCAACAACCAGCCGGTGTCGGTCATGTACCAGAAGTCGTGGAACGACGGCTTCCCCGCCAACGTGTGGAACCTCAACCACGAGTACACGCACTACCTCGACAACATCTACGACATGAAGGGCAACTTCGGCACCGAGATCTCCGTCCCGGACATCTGGTGGATCGAGGGCGTCGCCGAGTACGAGTCCTACAGCTACCGCGGCACCACCGACACCCAGGCGATGACCGAGGCCGCCGCGCACCGCTACAAGCTGAGCACCGTCTTCCAGAACACCTACGACAACTCGGACTCGGTGCGCACCTACCCGTGGGGCTACCTGGCGGTGCGCTACATGCTGGAGAAGCACCCCTCCGACGTGTACAACATGCTCGGCCACTTCCGCACCGGTGACTACCAGGGCGGCTACGCGGTCTACAACGGCCTCGGCACCTCCTACGACGCCGACTTCGACGCCTGGCTGAACGCCTGCGCCGCCGGCGCCTGCTACGCCGACGGCCCCACCGCCCTGTTCGGCCAGTCCGTCAACGGCGCCACCGTCACCCTGAACGACAAGTCCGTGGAGACCAACTCCCAGGCGAAGCTGGCCTCCTGGCACTGGACCTTCGGCGACGGCACCACCTCCGACCAGCAGAACCCGGTGCACACCTACGCCAACCCCGGCACCTACACGGTCGCCCTGACCGTCACCGACAGTGCCGGCAAGAGCGCCAGCACCCCGTCCTCCGTCACCGTCACCACCGGCGCCGGCACCACCCTGCCGACCTGCACCGACCCGCGCACCGACGCGCTCGGCCAGAACTGCTCGCGGCCCGGCCAGGCCCGCACCGCCGGCAGCCTCGACTACTTCTACGTCTACCTGCCGGCCGGCACCAGCACGCTGAAGGTCTCCACCTCCGGCGGCACCGGCAACGCCTCGCTCTACTACAACGCCGACACCTGGGCCTCCCCGAGCGCCTTCACCGCCTCCTCCACCGGGCCCGGCACCGCCCAGAGCCTCACCGTCACCAACCCGACGGCCGGCTACCGCTACATCAGCCTCTACGCCAACACCGACTTCAGCGGCGTGACGGTCAGCACCCAGTACTGACCCGCGCACCGCAACGGCGAAGGGGGGGGGGGGCCCCCCCGGGGGGCGCCCCCCCCGGGGGGGGGGCGGGGGGGGGGCGCGGGGGGGGGGGCGCGCGGGGGGGGGGGGGCGCGGGGGGGGGGGCCCCCCCCGGGGCGGCGGGGGGGGGCGGCCCCCCCCCCCCCCGCCCCCGGCCCCCCCCCCCGGGGGGGGGCGCCCCCCCCCCCCGGGGCCCCCCCCGCCCTGGTGTTGCCGGCGGTGTCAGCTCTCGGCGCTGTCAGCTCTCGGCGGTGTCAGCTCTCGGCGGTGTCAGCTCCCGGCGGAGCGGCGGCGGCGCGAGACCGCGACCAGCGCCGCACCCGCGGCAACGGCCGCGGCAGCGCCGCCGGCCTCCCAGCCGAGACCGTCCGTACCCGTGGCGGCCAGCTGGCCCGGGCGGGCGGAGGTGGCCGTGGCGGCGGTCCCGGCGGTGGTGGTGCCCGTGGCCGTACCGGTGGTGCCGGTGGTGCCGGTGGTGCCTGCGGTGCCGGTGGTGCCGGTGGTCGTGGTCACCGCGGCGGGCTGGACACCCTGGCCCTGGCCGGACTCCGGCTGCGCGGCCGGCTTCGCGTCCGGGGTGCGGTCCTGGGCCGGCTTGCGGGCGGCATCGGCCTCGTCCTGCGCGCGGGCCGTGAACTGGCCCTCCTTCAGGAACTTGACGACATCCGCGTAGGTGCCGCTCAGCGCCTTGCCGGCCGCCGCCTTCACGGCCGGCCCGCCCACGTCCATGATCTGCGAGAGCTTGACCCGGTCGTCGTCCTGACGGGCCTCGGCGTACCCGGTCTCCAGGAAGCGCCGCACGTCGGCGGCCGTGCCGTCGAGTGCCTTGCTGCCGGCCTCGCGCACACCGCGGCCGCAGTCCTTGTCGGCCATGAGGCGCAGCACCGCGACGCGGTCGTCCTCGGCCTGGGCCGTGGCCCAGCCCTTGGTGAGGAACGTGACGACGTCCGCGTCGGTCCCGTTCATCGCCTGGATCGCCGCCTCCTTGACCCCGCGGCCGGTGGCGGCCGACAGGATCTGGGCGACCTTCACCCGGTTGTCGTCCGCGCGCTGCCTGGGGAGTTCGACCTCCAGGAAGTGACGCACGGCGGCGGCGTCGCCCTTGAGGGCCTTCTCGCCGGCCTCGCGCACGCCTCGGCCGCACTCCTTGTCGGCGAGGATGGCCTGCACCTTGGCCCGGTCCTCGTCCTCGGCGCGGGCCGTGAACTGGCCCTCCTTCAGGAACTTGACGACGTCCGCGTAGGTGCCGTCCAGCGCCTTGCCGGCCGCCGCCTTCACGGCCGGCCCGCCCTCGGCCATGATCCGGCCGAGCATCACCCGGTCGTCGTCCGCGCGCTGCTTGGGAAGCTCGACCTCCAGGAAGTGGCGCAGCTCGGCCGCGCCGCCCTTGAGGGCCTTCCCCGCCGCGTCGCGCACGCCCCGGCCGGACTCCTTGTCCGCGAGGATGCGCTGGACCTCGGCGCGGTCGCGCTTCTCCTGGTCGCCCGCGTCCTGGTGCCCGGCGTCGTCCGGCTTGTCGGAGGCGGTGTCGGGTCCGGAGACGCCGGCCGGCTGCGGGCTGTCGGCGGCCGAGGCCGAGGACGGGAAGAGAACGGCGGGGGCCAGCACGGCAGCCGCGATCACGGCGGAGACCTTGGGCAGCTTCATCCAGCGAAACCTGATTCGTGCGGAGAGTTTGTGAACGGCCACAGCTTAGATCAACTCAAAGGTTTTCAATACCAAGTTTTTATCTGACTCGACGCCGTCCGGGAACGCCTCGCCCCCGGCGCCGGGGTGCGGCGGCCGGGGGCGCGGGTGTGCGGGGGTGCGGGGTGCGTCAGCTCTCGGTGGAGCGGCGGCGGCGCGAGACGGCGACGAGCGCAGCACCTGCGGCGACGGCCGCGGCGGCGCCGCCGGCCTCCCAGCCGAAGCCGTCCGCGCCGGTGGCAGCGAGCTGGCCGGGGCGGGCGGAGGCGGCCCCGGCGGCGGTGCCGGCAGCGGCGCCGGTGGCCGCGGTCACGGCGGCGGGCTGGACGCCCTGGCCCTGACCGGACTCCGGCTGCGCGACCGGCTTCTGATCCGGGGTCCGGTCCTGGGCGGGCTTGCCGGCGGCGTCGGCCTCGTCCTGGGCGCGGGCCTTGGCCCAGCCCTCCTTGAGGAAGTTCGCGATGTCGTCGTTGCTGCCGTCGAGCGCCTGGAGCGCGGCCTTCTTCACGGCCGGCCCGCCGGTCTCGACGATCTGCGAGACCTTGATCCGGTTGTCGCTCGCGCGTAGCTGCGGCAGCTCGACCTCAAGGAAGCGCCGCACGTCGGCGGCCGTGCCGTTGAGCGCCTTCTGCGCTCCCTCCTGCACGTGCCGGCCGTTGTTCTTGTCAGCGATGATGCGCAGCGTCTCGACGCGGTCGTCCTCGGCGCGGGCCGTGAACTGGCCCTCCTTGAGGAACTTGACGACGTCCGCGTCGGTGCCGTTGCGGAGCACAGCCTTGGCGGCGTCCCTGACGGCCCGGCCGGTGGCGACGGAGAGGATCTGGGCGACCTTCACCCGGTTGTCCGCCACCCGAGCCCCGGGGAGCTCGACGTCCAGGAAGTGCCGCACGGCGGCGGCGTCGCCCTTGAGGGCCTTCTCGCCGGCCTCGCGCACGCCGGCGCCGGTCTCCTTGTCGTCGAGGATGGCCTGCACCTTGGCCCGGTCCTCGTCCTCGGCGCGGGCCGTGAACTGGCCCTCCTTGAGGAACCTGACGACGTCCTCGGGGGTGCCGTTGCGGAGCACGTTCTTGGCGGCCTGCTTGAGCACGGGCCCGGCATTGTTGATGAGCTGGGCGACCCTCACCTGGTTGTCGATGGCCCGCTGCTCGGCGAGCTCGACCTCCAGGAAGCGGCGCAGCTCGGCGGCGCCGCCCTTGAGGGCCTTCTCGGCGGCCTCGCGCACGCCGACGCCGGATTCCTTGTCCGCGAGGATGCGCTGGACCTCGGCGCGGTCGCGCGTCTCCTGCTCGGTCATGTCGGGCTTGTCGGAGGCGGTGTCGGGCCCGGAGACGCCGGCCGGCTGCGGGCTGTCGGCGGCCGCAGCCGAGGACGGGAAGAGAACGGCGGGGGCCAGCACGGCAGCCGCGATCACGGCGGACACCTTGGGCAGCTTCATCCAGCGAAACCTGATTCGTGCGAAGAGTTTGTGAACGACGACAGCATAGATCGGTTTTTGCTATTGCCATACCAATCATTTACCCGACTGTCCCGTCCCACGGCGCCCCCTACGCTGACGCCATGGAGAAGAGCGAGCTGCTGGTCGACGTCCGGGATCACGACGTCGACTCACTGATGGACTTCCGCACGGCCCTCGTCGCCGTCAACCACGAGGCCCTGCACCACTGGCAGGGCCGCAGCCTGGACGCGCTCTGGGACATCATCGAGAACCGCGGGTTCTCCGACCTCCTCGACTCCCACGACGTCCTGGTCGTGCGCGCCCGGCGCAGCGCCTTCCTGTCGGAGGAGCATCCGGTGGGCCGGGTGCTGCTGGAGGTCTTCGCCGATGCGACGCACGCGCGGCTGGAGCTGTCCTGACGCACCGCCCGCGGGGGGGGGAGGGACGGGTGTGGGGGGGGGGGGGGCCCCCCCCCCGCCCCCGCGCGCGCGCCCGCCCCCCCGCGCCCGCCCCCGCCCCCCCCGGCCCGCCCCCCCCCCGGGCGCCGCCGCGCGGGGGGGGC